>CAZDFF010000067.1:0-14502 GCA_964504425.1 uncultured Hyphomicrobiales bacterium | reverse complement strand
GCGAGCACGGGTTCATGAACCTGGGCGGCATGCACTCCTACAAGGACATGGTCGAATACACCGCGCGTTATCGGGTCGAACACCTGCTGCGCGGCTACGACTGGCACGATTTCGTCGGCGAGGACGGCCTGCGGGAGCAAGACATGCTATGGGGCAAGTACCCCGACGACGACGAGATCGAGCGCGTCGGCGTGCGCGGGATCTTCATTTCCAACTATTTCGGCTGGAACCAGAACGTCCATTCCAAGGAAATGGTCGACCTTTATGGATTCGAAATAAACCCGCTGCCGTTCGATCGCACCTACAAGCGCGATTCGAATCTGAACAACATCCACGACAACGGCATTCACGACTACATGAAGTACGTGAAATTCGGCTACGGGCGCGTGACCGACCACGTCTGCCGCGACATCCGCAACGGCGACATGACTCGCGACGAGGGAATCCGGCTTGTCCGACAGTACGATCACGTGGTGCCCAGCGACATCGGCCGCTGGCTGGAATACACCGGCATGTCCTACGAAGAAATGATCGAAACCGCCGACCGATTTCGTGACCCACGCGCCTGGGTGAAAAACGAATACGGACAGTGGATCAAGGACAACATCTGGGACCACAACTAGAAGGCTCGCGCCGCATGGCCGACCCGACGACGTTTCTCGAAACCGATCGCCTGACCCTCCGGCCGCTTAAACCGGAAGACGCGGACAATTCCTATCTCGGTTGGCTGAACGATCCAGACGTGCTGCGCTATCGAGCACCGATAGCGTTTCCCTCTTCCATGGCCGACTTGGATCGTTATTTGGCAAGTGCCGGCGAACGTGGCGACCTGCACCTGGCCATCTGTGAAAAAGACGACGGACGCCATGTCGGCAATGTTTCCCTCAATTAGATCCAATGGGTCCATCGCAGCGCCGAGCTTTCCATCATGATCGGCGCCAAGGACGTCTGGGGCAAAGGATACGCCCGGGAAGCGATGGAGCGTCTGGTGAGGCATGGCTTCGAAAGCATGGGCCTGAACCGAATCTGGGCGGAATCGCCCAATCCGGCTTTCAACAGATCCGTCGAGCGCATGGGCTGGCGCCACGAAGGAACCAAGCGCCAAGCCTTCCTGCTGGACGGCCGGTTCGTCGATTTCGAATGTTGGGCCATCCTCGCCACGGAATACCGGACAAAGGGCTAAAATGATCGCCGTCGTCGCCTACGGCATGGGCAACGTGCGTTCCGTGATGAATGCACTGGACCATCTGGGCATTCCCGCCAACGTGGCCGAAAACCCCGCGGATTTGGCGACGGCCGATAAGGTCATCATTCCCGGTGTCGGCGCCTTCCGGCAAGCGATGGCCAGGCTTTCCGAGACGGGCTTCATGGGTGCCCTGAACGAGCATACGCTGGCCCGGAAAAAGCCGATCCTGGGCATCTGCCTCGGCATGCAGCTTCTAGCGACGACCGGCACGGAAGGCGGCGAAAGCCGAGGATTAGGATGGATTCCCGGCCGAGTCGTGATGATCCCTAGGGGCCCGCAAAACCTGCGCCTGCCCCATGTCGGTTGGAATGAGCTGATCGTGAAGAAAGATTGCCCGCTGTTGGCGGGCCTCGGCGCCGATAGCGTTTTCTACTTCGTGCACAGCTTCTATCTTGCGGCCGACGATCAAAGCGACGTCAGCAGCGTCACCGATTATGGCGGACCGATCACCGCATCCGTCTCCCGGGCGAACGTCTTCGGCATGCAGGCGCATCCCGAAAAAAGTCAGAAAGGCGGCCTCAAGGTGCTGTCGAACTTCGCAAAACTCTAGGAACGAACGATGCTCAAGGTCCGCGTCATTCCGGTGCTGTTCCTGATGAACGGCCTGATCGTAAGAAGCGAAGGCTTCCGCGAATTCAAGGTCATCGGCAACCCGATCAATGAATTGGCCCGGTTGAGCGAGTGGCAGGCAGACGAACTCGTTTATATCGACATCACGCGGGAAGGCGAACACGACCTCCGGCGCAGCGATCACAAGATCAAGACGGGGGGCGATACGCTATCCATCCTCAAGGAACTGTCCAAGGCAGCGTTCATGCCGCTGACTTTCGGCGGGCGGATCACGACCCTAAGCGAAGTCGACAACTATCTCCGTAACGGCGCCGACAAGGTGATCGTCAATTCCGGCGCCTATCGTCGCCCCGAACTGATCGCCGAGGTCGCCGACAAATACGGCAGCCAGGCCATGATGGTCGGGATCGACGTGAAGCGCGAAGACACGGGCCACGGGCTTTACATCGACCAGGGGCGAGAGAGAGTCGACGACGACCCGGTCGAATACGCGAAGAAAGTGGAGGGCTTCGGGGCCGGGGAAATTTTAGTCAATTCAATCGACTGCGACGGCACGGCCAAGGGCTACGATTCCGATATCATCGCGCGCATTGCGGACGCGGTTTCGATTCCGGTCATCGCCTGCGGCGGGGTCGGCCGGTTCGAGGATTTTCGCGCCGGGATCGCCAAAGCCCGCGCCAGCGCGGTCGCCGCCGGCAATATCTTCCATTTCACCGAACATTCGTACAAGCGCGCCAAGAAAGTCTTAAAAGCCGGGGGATTCGACGTGCGCTATCCCTATCCGAACTAGGTGCGGCATGGCCGGACTGAAGATCGCGCTGCTGTTCCAAGACGAGAACTTCGTCGGTCGCGAATATTACCGCGCGCTCGAGGCGGCGGGCATACCCCTCGCCTTCGCCGCCGCCGCCGGGCGCATGGCACCGGAAAGCATCGCCATCGAACGCGAACGGACGGGCGGCCTGTGGAATCCCCCACCGATTCCGCTGGAGCGCATGGATGCCAAATTTTCCGGGCTTGCCGACCCGGGCCTTTGGTCGGCCCTTCGCAAACGCAAGATCGACGTCGCCATCCAGGGCGGCCTCGGAATTTTGAAACCCGACATGCTCGCGGTGCCCAGGCTAGGCTTCGTCAACGTCCACCCCGGTCGTCTGCCGGCCTATCGGGGGCGGAACTGCCCGGAATGGGCTATTCTGGAAGGCGATGACGTCTACGCAACCGCGCACTTGATCGACTCGGGAATCGACACCGGCCCCGTCATCTGCGAGGGCCGCTATACCCTGCGCCCGGGGTGGAGCTACGCGGATTTCCGCGCCGGGCTCTACGGCCATTGCGCAACCGTGTTGATCGCCGCGCTGAAGAAACTCGAAGGCGCGACTCCGGCAACCATCGCGGATTACGTTTCCATGCAGGACGAATCGAAGGCGCGATACCGCGAAGGCATGACGGCCGCCGACATCGAACGGACGAAAGCCGCGCTTGCCCAGCGCACCGGGGTCAAATCGCCGGTTGTTTAAGCCGGGTCGCCCCGCCATTCGACATGGCGCAAGCCGACGACATTGAACGGCTTCACGGATGGATCCGGCGCTTCCCGCCAAAGCGACAGGATATCGATCCTCGCGCGGTCGACCGAACCGCCGGAATCGACGTCGAACGCCTGAAGCGTTCCGTCGTCGGCGAGCGCAATTACGACGGGAACCGATTCGACGCCGGGAAAGGATATCCGAACGTCACGCGGACGCATATGGCGGTAGTATCCGCCGCCGCCCTCCAAGAACCCGTTGACGATTTCGACCCGCCGGATTCGGGCCGGAACCGCCAGGCGAAATTCCAGCCATGCACCCTGGGCGCCGCCGACGTCCGTGATCCATCCGCCGTCTACCTTGTCGCCGTCGATCAGTCGCCGCGGACCCAATCCATCCGGGCCGTATGCAGGAGACGCGTAATGCGACGACGCCGTCGCCTCGGCAACCACGAGCGGAATCATAGGGAAATTTTAACACATCATTGCCATCGGCGTCCGTTTCAGGATTAGACTGCGTCATGACCGACATAACCTTGCGGCCTGCGACTGCCGAAGACGCCCGGCGCCTGTTCGACTGGCGCAACGACCCCGAAACCCGGGTGAATTCCGGCGACACGCGCGAAATCGATTGGGCCGAGCACGTCGCGTGGCTCGACCTCACGTTGACGGGCACGACTCGACGCCTTTTTATCGGCGAATCGGGCGGGCGCGCGGTTGGCACGGTCCGCGCCGACCGCGCCAATGGCGGCTGGGAATTGTCCTGGACGGTGGCGCCAGAAGCACGCGGCCGCGGCTTCGGCCGAACGATGGTCAGAGCAATGATCGGCACCCTCTCGGGCACGATCCGCGCCCGAGTTCGGCGCGAAAACGGCCCCAGCCGCCGCATCGCGGAAGCCGCGGGCATGATCTTCGATCGCGAAGACACCGATATGATCTACTTCGTGGCGACACGCCCCGACGACGGTTGACGCCCGCGTCTCAGGCGAGTTTTTTCGCTGCCTCGGCCCACAGCTTTTCAAACGTCGCTTCCAACGAAAGAACGAAGCCTTGGCCGTTGCAAAGGCGCGAACGACCGACCTGATCGCGCAATTCCCGGCGCACTTTTTCAAGCGCATCGAGATTGCCGGCAAGGGCGCTGGCGATCCGGATAAAGTCGGATTCGGTATCGGCGATCCATTGCGATTTGCCCGCGGCGGCGAGAATGCTGGCCCCCATCACGGCCGAGCGGCGATCGCCCTTGAGCGTCACCGTCGGAACCCCCATCCATAGCGCTTCGCAGATCTCCGTCGTGCCCGAAACAGGCTGGGTGTCGAGAATAATATCGACCGCATCGAGAAATTCGCGCTTCGCATCCCGATTCGGAAAAATTTCTTGGAATTGAATCCGATCCGCCACGCCATATGTGGCGAACATCGAAAGCGCACGTTCCCGGACGGCATCGGTAATGATCCGCACCCGTCCGAGGGTCAGAAGAGAGCCGTCGGCCGCCTTCAGAACATCGGCCCATAACGCCACCGTCTCCGGCGTCAGCCGGCGGAGGTCGCAAATGCCGCCGAACGTGACATGCCCGTATCGTCGAGCCGGCGGATCGGACGGCAACGGCCAGTCGACGAACACATCGGCGGCCGGGAATGAAACAAGTCCGCCATCGACGATCGCGCAAGCCGATCCTCCCGCCGTGGCGCGATCGGCATCGATCGTCGTTGCATCGGAAAGAATGTAGTCGACACCTGCCACGCCGCCGCCGTTCGGCATGCCGAGCCAGCTGACCTGCACCGGCGCCGGTCGATAGGCAAACACGGAAAGCCGATTGCCTTCGCCGTGGCCGATGGCGTCGACGAGTATGTCGATCTCGTCGCCATTGACGATTGCGGCGACGGTTTCGTCGTCGATCTCAGCAATATCGCGCCAATCGTCGACATTGGCGCGAAGGCCCGTCGTCAGCGGATCGTCGGCGGCTACCTGCTGATAACAATAAACTTCGAATTTTCTCGTATTGAAATGGCGTAGCGCTTCATCGATGAAATGAACATCGGGCACCGTTCCATGAAGTCTCGCGATATAACCTATGCGGATTGGGCGGCCGGGCTGAAATCGCGAGGGTTCCGCCGGCGGCGATAAATCCTCGGGCGCCCCGAACGCCGCGTTCCATGCCGCCTGTTCGTCGACGATGGTTCGCCAAACCGGCGCCGGGAAATACGTCAATCGCGCCATCGCACGCGAGCGAACCTCAGCCGAATCGGGCTCCATCGCCGTCATGCGGGCGTACAGCGCACGCGCTTCCTCCAGGCGGCCAAGACGCATCAGCGAGTCGCCGAGATAAAGCATATCCGTCGCCGTCGCGGATTCGATGTGAGCCGCCGCCTGCATTGCCGGCAAGGCGCGATCGACATCGTCCAGTTCGAGAAGCGCGCACCCCAACACTCGGAGGCATTCGATGTCCCGGGGGTTGGCGCGCAACCCGCGGTCGGCCAATTCGACGGCCCGGGCGAATTCACCCTGGCTGTACTCTTGAAACGCCATCATGTGGTATTGCGAAGGCATGACCGAATGCAGGGCCGTGAAATAGTCGCTGAACTCGCCCGGTTTCATGGCATCCAACCATGGGTGAAGCTTCGCTGCCGTGGCCAGCTTTGCATAGTAAAGACTGTCGTTCAGGCGCCCGACCTTCGGCATGATGACCGCCAAAGCATCGGCATACTCCCGGCAATCGGGGTCGAACTCGTGCGCTTCTTCGATCAACGATATGGCGCGACCGACGTCGTTCAACTTGGTCGCCGTCAACCCGAGAGCGAATACAGCTTCGGCACCGGATGGATTGGTCTTCATGGCCGCCATCGAGGCTTCGAGCGCGCGATCGAATTCGCCGGTGGCAAGATGTTCCAACGCGACTCGGATTTGCTCGCGATAAAGGTCGTCTTTGGTTAGGTCCATTCCTCGATCCTCGTTATCCCAACCCCCGGATATCGGAGCATGGGCGATATCCCCGACAATCCGGAGCCGGTCACGGACCGTACCCCGGCGGCGGCCGAAACGCGCGCCATCATACCGTTGCCACAACCGCGCGTAAACAGGCGAGGAGCGTATTTTTATCCCTATTTTCAAAGGTTTCTGGGCAAGCGCCGATACCGACGGACGACCCGGAACGGGCGTTTCAACCGTTGGACAAGCGGCGGGTTGTTGGTAGCTTTGGAAACCATGCAGCCGCCCCGCACGCCAATGGCAGAAGCCCGCGACCCCCTGGCCACAGCCCACGAATGCTATTTCGCCGGCGACCTTTCCGCCGCCGATGCGCATTGCCGGCAAGCATTGGACGTCGAGCCGCGCCGGGCCGCGGCTCTGCATCTCATGGGATTGGTCCGGAACGGGCAAAACCGCCCCGCAGAAGGCGAGACATTCTTGCGCGCCGCTATACAGCGCAACCCCGCGCAACCGGATTACCATTGTCATCTCGGCCAGGCACTTCAGGACCTGGGCCTCTCGGAAAATGCCGCCGCCTGCTTTCGCCGCGCCATTCGCCTCAAGCCGGATCACGCGGATGCCCTTTACGGACTCGGAATGGTTTCGCTCGACGCCGGAGACGGCGCCAACGCCGCAGAACACTTCAGGGCCGTACTCGCTGCTCAACCGGGAAACATCGCCGCGATGATCCGGCTTTCCTGGGCCCTCCATCTTTGCGGCAAGCAGGGGGAAGCGGAAGAATTCGCCCGGCTCGCGATCGCCGCCGACCCGGAATCGGCCAAACCGTTGGTTCATCTTGCCGCTCTTTACCGCGCGCGAACCCGACTGGACGAGGCGCAACAGGCGCTTGAACAGGCCCTGTCGATCGACCCCAGCGACGACGAGGCGGCCGAGAACCTAGCCCATGTCCACCACGACCGATCGCTCATCCTGCTGCACAATGGGGATTTCGAGCGCGGCTGGAAGGAATTCGAGTGGCGGCGGAAATTGCCTGCCTATCCCCCGGTCAGCGGAGGATTCGCCGGATCGATGTGGGACGGCAGCGATTTAAACGGGCGCACAATTCGGCTCCATTGCGACCAGGGCCTGGGCGACGCCATACAATTCATACGTTACGCCCCCCTGGTGAAGGCCAAAGGCGGTCGCGTTATCATTGTCTGCCATCGGCCGCTGAAACGTCTGCTTGAAACGGTGCCCGGCGTCGATGCTGCATCGGTCATGGGCGACGATCTGCCGATCGCCGACGTCGCCATTCCATTGATGAGCCTGCCCGGAATCTTCGGCACGCGATTGGATACGATTCCCGCGGAAATTCCCTACCTTGCCGCCAATGCTTCCGACGTTGCCGCGTGGAAACAACGTCTATCCGGCAATCCCGACCGAAAGGTCGGCATTGTGTGGGCCGGCAATCCCAAACACGCCGCCGATCGTGCGCGCTCGATGCCGATCGACTGTTTGAAAGCCCTCGGCACGCTTCCGGATGTTACCGTCTACAGCCTGCAATTCGGCCCGGCGGCGGAAGCATTCTCTTCGTTTACGGGCCCGAAATTCATCGACCTGTCCGGCGAATTGGACGACTTCATGCATAACGCCGCCATTTTTTCGGCGATGGATACGGTCATTTCCGTCGATACATCGGCCGTCCATCTTGCCGGCGCGTTGGGACTCCGCGTATGGACCCTCATCGCCGCATCGAACGATTGGCGCTGGCTCACGGACCGGGAGGACAGTCCGTGGTACCCGACGATGCGGCTGTTCCGTCAAACCAAGACGGACGATTGGGGGGACGTGATGAAACGCGTCGTCGCGGAACTCCAGCGCGGCTAGTTCCGGGATCGCTTTACGTTCACGGCTTCGGCAAGCGCTGCCTTCAACCGCTCCGTCACCTCGCCCCAAGCGCCGGGCGCACGCTGCCGGAATAACCGCATCGTCGGGTACCACGGACTGTCCTCGCGATCGAGCAGCCATCGCCAATCGGAATCGACCGGCAGCATCAACCACACAGGCTTGCCCAACGCACCCGCCAGATGGGCCACCGACGTATCGATCGAAATAACTAGGTCGAGACTGTCGACGATCGCGGCGGTATCGGCAAAATCGCCGATGCCGGCACCGGACTCCAGGCGGGGAATCGACGGCGCGACGGCGTTCGGAGCGCCATCGGTCATGCCGGGATAACTGTCTTTTTGCAAACTGATCCAGGCCACTCCTGGGATGTCGAAGACGGGACGCAATGCCTGAAGCGGAACGGATCGGAATCGATCGCGTTGGTGATCCGGGTTTCCCTGCCAAACGAGCCCGACCTTGTATGCCGCGCCATGGCTGTCGATCGTTTGTCCCCACGCCCGGCTTAAAGACCGGTCCGCAGCCAGGTAGGGCACCGGACAGGGCATATTATGCGCCGTCGTGCCATGCACGCCCGGCAAACTCATGAGCGGGAGATGGAAATCGAACGCACCCCGGGCGGCCTCTGTCCCGGATTCGGCCTGATCAATTAGACGCGCGAGGCCTTTCACGCTGGAAAACAAACCATGGAGAAGCCTCGAACATTCGACGACCACATACGCCTCCTTCGACGCGACCCATGGCACATACCGAATGAATTGAATTGCATCCCCCAAGCCCTGTTCGGCATGAAGCAGTATCGTCTTTCCGTCAATGTCCCCTCCATTCCATTGGGGGATCGGAAACGACCGGACGGAACCAATCATTGTCGGCGTCTTCCACCGCCACTCGTATTCCGGCCAGCCGGCCTTGTAATCGCCCAGCGTCAGCAGCGCGATCCCTCGATTGAAATGGGCGACGGCAAAATCCGGGCTCAATTCGATCGCCCGTTCGAATTCCGACAGCGCGTTCGCGACCCGACGCTGGCGTGTATAGGCATTCCCGAGATTGAAATGAAGTTCAGCCGTATTGGGCATCAGCCTGATCGCGCTCTTCAATATCATAACGGCGGGGTTGGGGCGATTCAGTTCGGTCAACGCCGCGCCCAGGTCGTTATGAGCGCGAAGATGCGTCGGATCATCGCGGATCGCCATCTCGTAGTATGGCAACGCTTCTTCCAGCCGACCCAACGCATGCAACGCCTTCCCGATCAAATAGGGCGTATCGTCAATCCGCTCGGGTTCGGTTTCGAGCGCGCGCAGCAGAGGTTCAAGCGCCTCCTCGAACCGATCCAACAAAATCAGCGAGCGGCCGAGGCCGGTGAGTGCCGGGACAAAATCTGGATTCCGCCCGATCGCCCGGCGAAAACAATCGGCTGCCTCCTCGAGGCGTCCCAAATTGGCATATGTCTTGCCGAGATCGTTCAACAATACGTCGTCTTCGCCGGCCCGCAGTGCGCGAACAAAGGCCTTTTCCGCCTCCTCGCTTCTACCGGCGGCCGCAAGGGCCATCCCCATATGGCGATCGTAGATCGGATTTCCTTCAAGCACGCGGGCACGCTCGAGCGCATCGATGGCGCCGCCGAAGTCGCCCCGCCGCAACAACAAAGAGCTAAAAAGCAGAAGCGTGTCGGGATGATTCGGATGGGTAGCAAGAATCTGACGGCAAATCGACTCGGCTTCGACGAGACGACCCGACTTTTCGTATTGACTCGCCAAGACCGCAGCCTTGGCGAGAGTGGTTACGGTCTGGCGGCCTTCACCGTTCCTCATTGAGTTTCTTTACGAGATTGGACGTGAGCAATTTGAGCTTCTCGATGGTCTCGATCAACGACTCGCGAGCCATCGCGTTGAACTCCCGACGGCGGGATTTCGGTGTAACGCGGCTTGCATACCAATAAAGCGCGGTCAACGTCATCAAGAGACTCCCGCGATAAATGAGAATCTCCGAGGGCGGGTATGGCACGCGAACCAAAACGTCGACCATTTTATCGACATACAGATTGTCATCATCGGCATCGGCTTCTTTGCAAATTTGGATCAACTCGTCGCCGAAATCCGCGAACCGTTTGGCCCAGTCGACTTCGTCCCATCGTCGCTTGAATTCCTCAGGCGTGTAGGTATCGAATCCATCGAGAATGCGCTGAATCGCCGCTTGCTTATCGCCGCGTGCCGGAAGATCGACGCTTCGAGGCTTGCGCGGCGTCATCCCGTCGATCTTTATGCCGTCGCTGCAATTGAAATATTTCCTTCCGGCCCGATTGAAGACGATCGTGCGCTCGATCACGTCCCTGGACCACAGATGATACGATCCGGTGATGGCTTTACCGCCGAAATTGGCCGGCACCCATTGCTTGAAATCGCCCTCGAAGACGGCCATTTCGCCTTCCATGTATTTCGATTCTTCGCCATCGTGATACGGAGCGAACCGTGAATGGTGGACCTCGGCCTTGCGCGCGCCCAGATCGACGCCGAACAGGTAATATTCCTGTCCGCCCAGTTCCTGCGCAAACGAGAGACCGAGATTGCAGACCAATGGGCCCGATTCCTTGATCGTATGATCGCTACTCAGGGTAAACATGGGGAACGACGTCACGCCCATGCGGAAGAAAAACACCGTGCGGTCGAAAAGACTGGGGATGCGGCGATCGACGGTCGTGGTGGCGATCAAGCACGTACGCCGAAAGTCGGCAACTTTGCTGAATTTATAGAGCACGTCGTACGTCGCCGGGACGTTTTCAAGCTCGACATGAAAATCCGGCGTGATCCCGTTTTGCATAAGCACCGTCAAGGCAGTGCCGAGCGAAATGATCAGGGCCTTATCCTTATTGCGCTTAATGACTTCAATGCTGGTGTCAATCGACGGTCCGGAACCGACGATAAAAAACGGAAATTCCTGACGCACCGGATTCTGCTTGTAAATAAGGGCTTGCCCGTTTTTGAGATTGTGAAATGAATTCGTCACCATCACGATTTCGTCGGTAGCGAAGCCGAGCCCCGTGAGAAATAGATTGCCATCCTCGCGGATCTTGATGTTCGCCCGATCCATGATCGAACTGGTGTACAGCCGGAACATAATGGCGCCATCGAACGCACAGATATTTGTTATGCGAACGGCGTTGCGGATTTCGACCGCCATCTTCAAATGATTGCCGGTAATCGAAAACGAAATATGGCGTCCCGGTTGCGAGAAATACTCGAATATAGCCGCCCAATCTGTAACGAAGCAGGAGTGGTACAGAAATTCGGCGTTGGGCTCGCAAAGAATGATGGATTGGCATTTCGATTTCTCGATTATCGGCATGATATGAACGCCGAGTCCGATGCCGAAACAAATCAGATGGAAGCACTCGTTGTCATCCGGGCCAACGGCGAACTCCAGCTTCGCTCCCAGCGCGCGCTCCATCGCCCTGATGAGAAAGTAACCGGAATAATCGTCGAGATTCGCGGATTGCGGAGGCTTGACCGTTAAGCGGCGAAGCTGCCCCCAATGCTCATCGATAACTTTCCGCGAATAGGTGTCGGCGCCCTGGCCGTAAAGAAACTGCCCCTCGAACTCGATATCGGGCTCGCCGTCGGCATTCCACGATATCCGCGAGTGAGGCTTCGCGATCGAGGTGATCATGTCGAAGCCGAGGCGGTAGTTCTTTCGGAAGGCTTCGACGTTTCGCTCGAAAAGCGCCTTCCGGTCGGCCGAGATGTCGTTCATTCGAAGTTCCTGTCCTTTGCCGAGGGCAGCCGGACGCCGCCGCGGCCCACGAAGCGGCTATTATAAACGGACCGCACGAAGCGGAAAGGGCGTCTCGCCGCCCTCGCCCGCAAAACGTGCACTTAGGAAATGATGTTGAGAACGGAGCCGGCTGGGATTTCAGGCTTCGACAATAGCCGCGCAGACAACGTCTGAGACTGAGTCTGATTCGTTTCGAACGCCAAAGACAACGCATTCAAAAGCTGAGCATAACTTTGGCGCAGCTTTAAAATTTCTTTTGTCTTCTCGGTTTCGTTGGCGATTTGAGTCGCCTGTATCTGCAACGATGTCGTTGATAGTTTCGATTGGACCTTTTCTCGGAAACTGGATGCGGAATCCGCGTTCAAGTTCGCGACGTTGAGCGATGTCGTCAGCTTCGTCAGCGCAGTTTCGATCGCCTCGAGGCGGCTCGCGCCATCGGCATAGCTTGCATACTCGCCAAGGCCGAGGCCGTTCGCCGAGACATCGGAGTACAACCCATCATCGACAAAAAGGCCGATGGCCCCCCCTTCGACACGAACAAATCCCGGGGTCAGATCATTGATTTCCGCCAGTTTGGCGTCGAATCCGGCCTCGTCCCCCAGCGTGGAAAGGGACGAAAGTTCGTCCAATTTATCGAGAATAGTCGCGACGCGAAATCGGTTGTTCGTGTTGTTGGTCTCGTAGCGTTCCACAAACGGCAGAACACGATTAAGCCGTTTTTGCTCCAATACTAGGAATGCGTCGATGTTGTTGACGGGTTTGTCCTGGGCCTTCAGAACTTCCTTGTTGATACGATCGATGATCGTGTTCTGGAGCGAATTGAATCCGATCTCGAACGCCGGACGCGCGGCACTGCTGGCGACACCGGCCAGCGTTTCGCCCAAACTCCGACTATCGAGTGGATTCAAAACCATTTTAAGCCACCTTTCTGGCCGCTCAGGAATTCTACGCTTCGCTTCTGCGAGGGCGAAAAAGCAGCCGGCAAAACCGGCGAACATCCTTTGCGCAAATGGTAAATTAGCGCAAAACCGGCGCGATGTCCAGGGAAAAGCCCTCCGCAAACCTTGCCAAATGCCCGAAATTCCGGGGCTTTTCGGGCCCGGCGCCTTGACGGCACGAAGCCCCCTAGGCCAATCTTCGAGACTGACTTTTAACTGGATTTGCCATAACGGGGCGGCCCATGATCGATGGCGGCGTATTCCTGGGACGCGACCCGACAACCGACATCGGCATGACGACTGCCGAACTGTTAGATCGCCTGGCACGGTGCGGCGGCGCCAAGGCTCTCGCCCTTTCGTTTCGTGGCGTTTACTTCGATTGGCGCGAAGGCAATGCCGAAACGCTCGACATCGCCGCGCGCCATCCCAGCGTCCTATTACCCATGGCCACCGTCAACATGCTGGCGTTCGACGTGGGCACCGGCCTGATGGCAGATTTGAAAAAAGCGGGCTTCAAGGCCCTGGCCCTATTCGCCCATCCCCAGGGATGGGGTTATGGAGATTACGTCTTCAAGGCCGCGCTCGGCGAAGCAACCCGCGCTGGCATGCCCGTACAGGTCGGCCTGAAGACGCGCGAAGACCTGGCAAAAGTCGCGGCCAATGCCGGCGACGCGATAGTGCTGGTGCGATGGATGCGGGGCAGCGGCTACAACACCCTACCCGATGTCCTGGCGGTCGCGCGCGACTGCCCCCGGTTCGTCTTCGACGTCGGAACGATATCGCAAAGCGGCGGCATCGAACATCTTGCCGAGCGGATCGGCGCGGATCGACTCTACCTCGCATCCAACATGCCGCTCACGCTGGAACGGACGGCCTATTTCATGTTGCGCGCGGCAAGGCTGCCGGACACGGATCGACTGGCGATCGAAAGCGGCACCTTGGCGCGCATCCTCGGCATCCCCCTCCTACCGGCCGCACGGGAACCCGAAGATTGGGCCCGTTTCAAGGCCTGGCCGAAGCTGGATACCCATTGGCACACCAGCGGTTGGAACATCATCGAACCGCGCATCGGGTTCGACGATCTGATGGCCGAATTCGATGCCTACAATTATCGCGCTGCCGTCAATTCCTCGATCCGCGCCTTGAACGACGACCTAGTCGCGGGCAACGCCGAGACCTTGGCCTTCATGCAGCGCGACGCCAGGGTGCGGGGCCTTGTCGTCATCAACCCCTTACAGCCGGAAAAATCGATCGCCGAGTTGAATAAATATCGGCACAACGCGAATTTCGTCGGCGTCAAGACGATCCAAGATTTCTATTCGATGCGACTCGACGATCCGGCCTATTTCCATATCTTCGACTTCGTGCGCGACCATATGCCCGGCTGGCCGGTCATGGCGCATCTGCCGGGCATGAAGGAGGCCGCCGAAGCCTATCCGACCGTCCAGTTCATCGCCGCACACTCGACGTGGAACTACAAATCCCTGGCGCCGCTTAGGAACGTATATTTCGATATTGCCACCAGCACGCCGCTGCGTCAGGAAGCGGACATCGCCGATCTTTGCAAGGCGGTCGGCGTGGATCGCGTTATCTTTTCTTCCGATGGGCAGTTGATGAACCCGGCGTGGACCCTCGGCAAGCTCGCCAGCGCC
>CAZDFF010000066.1:0-14577 GCA_964504425.1 uncultured Hyphomicrobiales bacterium | reverse complement strand
ACCAAGGCGTTCCCGCCCTCTGCGCCTTTCTGCGTCAAGGGCAGGGGGGTTTCGTTGGCAAGAAGCGAATGCGCGTCGATAGCCAGCCGGGCGAATGCGACGGAGGATGTCGACGAGGTCGACGATGGGTTAAGGTAATCCCGGCCGAACCATCCCCCGGTGCCGATAAGCGAGACGCAAGCGAGGGCGGCAGCCCAATGCATGGCCGAGCGACGAAAGTTCCGTCGCGTCGCCCGGCGGATGAAATCCGTCTTGATCTGTTCCAGGGGGACCGACAGAGGTTCCAACGCGGCGGCATCGAAGGCCTCGTGCATCAGCAGTTTCTGCGTGCGATAGGCGTTGAGGCGCTCTATCTCGTCCGGCCTGTGCGCCAAATGTCTTTCGACGTCGCACCGTCGCGCCGCGTCGAGCACGCCGTCGACATAAGCTTGGAGTTCTTCCTCGCGAACCGGCGGTTCGACCGAATGATGAGACATTTTCTTCCTATTCCGCGGCGACTTCTTCTGGCCGTTCTGTCCGATCTCTAAAGCGCGTCACGCTCGGTGCGTTGCCGTGGCTTTTCATGTTTGATACGCTGCCGTGGCTCTTCGGTGCGGCAACAGGCGCACCCGTGCCGCTGCCGTCCATGTAGTAGCGCAGCATCTCTCGCCCGCGTGCCAATCGGGACATCACGGTTCCAATGGGGATTCCGAGAACCGCCGCGGCCTCCCGATACGTCATGCCTTCCAGGCCGACGAGCAAGATCACGGCCTTGAAGCTTTCGGGTAGCTTTTTCAGCGCCAGTTTGAACTCCTGGACTTCGACCCGGTCCTCTTGGGACGGCGGCACCCAAAGATAATTTTCCATGGTTTCGATCTGTATATCGTCGCGGCGCTTTCGACGCTGCGCGCACCGATCCACAAAGACGTTGTGCAGAATCGTAAACAAATAAGCGCGTCTGTCCCGAACGTTCGGCCAGACATGGGCCCGCGACAATGCCTTGACGCAGCAGTCCTGCACGAGGTCCTCGGCCTCGATCGGATCCCCGAGCAAGGCGATCGCGTATCGGCGCAAGCCCTTCATATGCGTTTCGAGAGTGGTGGCTAGGAGTTCCGTCACGACTCTCCTCCCTGCATTTCGGTTCGACGGCGATCTGGCGATGCCAGACGCCAATTCGGTGTCGATTGCGGTGCGGTTGGCGAGTCAACATTAAGTAAGTTCCGTCGTGACGGTTGTGACGAAGTTGTGAGCCTATTGGGGCATATTCCGGGCGCTTAATGTCACAGACGGATGACCGGCGGGTTTATTCCATGCCTGAAAATAAAAATGCTTTTTTGAACAAAAAAATGCCGGTCACCGATGGGTGATCCGGCAAGGTGCTGGGCTGTATTGCCCAGGGGCAGGGAGTTAACAGGGGGAGGCACGAGTTCCCGACGGTGGCGCGACTCTGGCTGGATGGGGGCTGCGGGGTTGGGCCATTGTCGCGCCACGCGTCGGGATGGGGAGACTCGGGATTACTCGGTACCGCTGCGGCTGGCGCCGGCGCCGCTGGGCACGTTGCGCGGTTTGGCGGGCTGCATGATTGGCGGCACCTTGGAGATTTCCGTGGACATGATGTTGACGAAAACCACTTCCTGTTCCTTGGCGGAGCCGATGTCCACGGCCTCCTTGTTGACGCCGATCGACTTCGAACCAATGCCGAGAATGCCGCCCGACGAGATAACGACACCGGAAAGTTGGCCGTTCTGATCGAAAATCAGGTCTTCGACCTTGCCGATTTCCTTGCCGTCCTTGCCGACGACCTTGCTGCCGATGACTTCCTTGGCCATGATCTGCGCGCTGTCGCGAACGCGGATGACGGCCGCTTTCGTTTCGGGCGAAGGTTCCTTGTTCTCTTCGGCGGCTTTTCCTCCAGGCGCGGCCGTCTGCGCCCTCTGGCCGGTCAAGCCGGCGCCGGCGCCGCCCGGCTTCGGCGGCGCGTACTGCTGTCCGGTCGAAGGCGAAAGATCCGTGGGCTTGCCGGGCGCGCCCGTTTGTGCGACCGCGGCCCAGGCGAAAAGTACCGTCGCCGTGGCGATAGCGGTCGCCTTCAAGCCGTCTGTCAGTAATCGATAGCCAGGGCCATGCCCTTTGCTTGTGAGTGTTGTCATTTTCCACCGTCCTTTCGGTCTTACCGCGCCGCCATGGCGCGGTTCAGCGGAACAATTCGAAATCCACTCCACCGATTACTGACATAGACGCCTCGACCGTCCGCATTATTCCAACCTGTGGTTCGCTATTTCGCGTTACTTGAGGCCCATGTTGCAGTGCAATGAGCGGAGTCTGGTGTCCATAACTCCGCATGCAAAGCCGCCATGCCGTCCGGGTCCGACAGCAACGCTCGTTGATCTTCTGCCGATAGGGATTCCGGCCCGGCTTCGCGGAATTTCGATACCAACCGCCGGGTATCGGGCCGATTCGTCGAATCCTTATCGCTGGCACGGAGCAAGACGATATGGATGGCGTTGACGATCGGGTCGGCGATCACGCGAAGAAACATGCTTTGGCCGCCTAGGTTCTTCTCGATATCGGATTCCAATTGCCGTTGCGCGTTTCTGAAAAATTCAAGTATTGAATCCGGCGAAGTTTCGGATGGCACTTGCAATAGGCCGCGGCGTCGGAACCATCGGCCGTATTCGACGCTACCGAGCAGCAGACTGAGGGGCACGATGGCGATGGGGCCGATGATGACCGGTATCAGCCATGGAAAAACATCCGGCACCAAAATGTAGGCGGCGATCGAAAGCGCCAGCCCGATGACGGTAATCCCTCCGTAGGCGGACGCCGCGCGGGCGAATCCGATCTTCCATCCACGACGTTTTTGCGGAGTCCAAGCGACATCGCGTCCGGCGATGACGGATCCCACGGCCCACACCTGAAAGACCATCAGGATCGGCGCCAGAAGCACGGAGAATATGCTTTCGAGGACGACGCCGCAGCCTGCGTTGAACATTCCGCTGTGGGTCGCCAGGCGCTTTGGGCTGCGACATAAATCGAGGAACCCGAGAATCTTTGGGCCGAATAGGAAAATCAAAGTCGCGGCCAGGAGCATTCCCGCTTCGGTCGCGTGGGAATGCGGCCATGTCGGGAACAGGCTTTCGATGGAGAAGTATTCCCTAGGCGCGTTACGGTGCTCAAGCGCGACCGCGCAGGACGCCACCAGAAAGGCCAGCCAGATCGGCGACGCGAGATAAGAAAACGCGCCCATGAACAAGTGAAGGCGATTCATCGGATGCAACCCCGATGCCGCGATAAGTCGAAGATGTTGCAGATTGCCCTGGCACCATCGCCGGTCGCGCTTGACGTAGGCGCCCAAGGTTCCCGGCGTTTCCTCGTAACTGCCCGCGAGATCCGGCGCCAGCCAGACTTCGTAGCCGGCGCGCCTCATCAACGCGGCCTCGACGAAGTCGTGACTCAAAATTTCGCCGCCCCATGGGCGTTTACCGGGTAATTTCGGCAGGCCGCAATGGCGCATGAAGGCTTTCGTGCGAATGATGGCGTTGTGCCCCCAATAGTTTGCTTCGCCGAGCTGCCAATAGGCGGCGCCGGCCACGAAGATCGGTCCGTAGATGCTTGCGGCGAATTGCTGAAGACGTGCGAACAAGGTTTCCCCGTTGGCGGGCGCTGGCGGAACCTGGATCAGTCCGACCTCTGGATGGCTGTCGATTCGGCGCGCCAATTCGGCGATTGTCGCCCCGCTCATCAAGCTGTCGGCGTCGAGGACAACCATGTACGTGTAGCGTTGTCCCCACCGAACGCAAAAATCGGCGATGTTTCCGCTTTTGTTGCCTCTGTTGTCGGAGCGATTGCGATAGAAGATACGTCCCCATCCGCCGGCGGAGCGGCATAAGGCGCGCCATGCGCACTCTTCCCGCACCCAGATATCGGGGTCGGTGGTATCGCTAAGGATGAATATATCGAACTTGCTATCGAGAGCGCTCGATCGTAACGATTTTTCGATGGCGGCAAGGCGCGCGGACACGGCCGATACATCCTCGTTGTATATCGGCATAACCACAGCGAGACGCAGGTTGTTATTGAGAGGCTGGCCGTCAGCGGGAGAGTTTGGGGGCGGATGGGTAATTTTGATGCGTCCGCGCAGGATGAATCCGATCACCGCCGTCCAGAACGATACGCTGATCCACAGGAACAACATGGCGATGACCGCCAAGGCGACGGCTTCGCGCAGCGTGATCCCGTTCGGTGAAAATATAAAGGCCGGGACCGAGCCGGCGATCGTTGCGGTCGCAAGCACAAGGCCGCCGAAAATTCGGCGGCGGGGCCGTGCGGCGCCGCCCCAAACCGATGCGTAGGTCTTCACCGTCCGCCGAATATCAGAGCGACGGCGCCGGTCAATCCGGCGGCCAGCCTTCGGGCACTGGCAAATGGCCAGGCCGGGATCGCGTTCCATGCCGAGTGACCGTCGTATACGACCTGAGCGGGCATCGGTGCCGGAGTCATCCGCGGCACCGCGATTCCCCAAGCATCGTGAGTGACTATGCTTCGATCTTTTTCATCCGAGAGCAACCGCCCGATCCCATGAGTGTCATCGGGGATCGAGCCGCTTTCGCCAGTATCGGTTAGCAGCAGACGGTCGATTCGACGCTGTAGGTCGGCGACATTATCGGAATTCAATTTTTGCGACGGCGGGTTGTCGGAAATATCCGTCAGTATCCGGCGGTGCAAATCGTAGCGGCGCGGGGAAATCCCGATACCGCATGCTCGGAGATATTGGTCTATCCATGTGGCGGTCTCTTGCAGGCCGGGTTCCTTAAGGGGAAAGCCCTGGCTATTGATAGCCTTTGCGCGCGGCATGGAACTTATCGAGGCAGGTTGATCCATGGGAGTCCCTCTTTTTCATGCCAGATCGGACGACACAGCGCCTGGTGTGCCGATACAGCTATGTGCCTTGATGGACGGCCACGGCGGTTCGATTATTCCATTCGACTATTCTGTGCGCGTGTTCAGTGTTTTATGCGGCGCTTGTCGTGCGCCGATGGGGGGGCCATCCGTTTGTTGTATTCTTGCGCCGGGCGAGCACGTGTCGTCCGCGAGCGGCTGCCGCGGGCGAGGGTGGAACGCGACATGCCGATTTCGATTGCCGCCACTTCGCGCCGGATTTTCACGAAGCTATCCGGCGTGACGGACATGGAATCGATGTTGGCTTCCGTCATTTTTTTGGCGAAGTCGATGTAGTCGCTCGGTCCCTGGCCGCACAGTCCGACCTTGCGCCCGACGCCGTGGGCGCGAAGTACCGCCGTAGTAATCATCGCGACGACAGCAGGATCGCGTTCGTCGAATACGCCGGCCAGACGAGCCGAATCCCGATCGACGCCGAGAACGAGCTGGGTCAGGTCGTTGCTGCCGATCGAAAAGCCGTCGAAATGTTTGGCGAATTCTTCGATCAGGACGATGTTCGACGGCAACTCGCACATCATGTAGACCTCGAGGCCGTTTTCGCCGCGAATGAGCCCGTTTTCCCGCATTACCGCTGTGACCGCAGCGGCTTCGTCGGGGGTGCGGCAGAACGGAATCATCACGATGACGTTGGTGAATCCGATTTCCTCTCGCGCATATCGGATCGCCTGACATTCCAACGCGAAGCCGTCGCGGTATCCGTCGTGGTAGTATCGGCTCGCGCCTCGCCACCCCAGCATCGGATTTTCCTCGGTCGGCTCGAACAGCGTGCCGCCAACGAGGTCGGCGTATTCGTTTGTCTTAAAATCGCTGGTTCGAACGATAACCGGCTTTCGATGGAACGTAGCGGCAATCCGGGCAATTCCTCGACCGAGGGTTTCGACGAAGAAGCGGCGCGGATTCTGGAATCCCGCCGCGGCTTCGAGGACGTGGTGGCGAACTTCCGGATCGCCGATGGAATCGAAACGTGCGAATGCCATCGGATGGCAGCGAATGGCGCTTGAAATAATGAACTCCGTGCGTGCTAAGCCGACTCCGTCGGCCGGCAGCCGCCACCATCGCATGGCTTGTGCGGGATCGCCGATATTCAGCATGATTTTGGTCTTGGTTTTCGGAATGCGATCGACTTCGGTGGTGTCGATCGTGAATTTTCCCTGGCCGTCGTAAACGCGGCCGACGTGTCCCTCGGCGCATGAAACGGTGATTGCCTGGCCCGAGGACAGGACTTGCGTGGCGTTGCCGGTACCGGTGATCGCGGGCAAGCCCAGTTCGCGGCTGACGATAGACGCATGCGAGGTGCGGCCGCCATGATCGGTGACGATGGCCGATGCCCGGCGCATGATCGGTACCCAGTCCGGATCCGTCATGCGGGTGACCAGGATTGCGCCGTCCTTGAATTTTTCTGAATCCGCCGGGCTGTCCAAAAGACACGCTTTGCCGGTGGCGATCGCGTCGCCGATGGCATGGCCGGTCGTCAAAGGGCGGCCTTTCTCGATCAGGCGATACGAGCGCATGACCGCTGGATTGCCGTTGGCCTCTACGGTTTCGGGCCGCGCCTGGACGATGAAGAACTCGCCGGTCTTACCATCTTTCGCCCACTCGATATCCATGGGCCGGCTGAAGTGCTTTTCCACGGCGACCGCCCATCGCGCGAGTTGCAGAACCTCCGCATCGGAAAGCACGAACGCGCCGCGTTCGCGAGCCGATGTTTCCACCGCGGCGACGCTTTCGCCGGAATTCCCGTAGATGAATTTTTCGCGCTTGGCGCCCAGGCTTTTTTCGATGATTGGCCAGGGCGCATCGCCGTCGAGGAAAGGTTTGAACACCAAGAATTCATCCGGGTCGACCCGGCCTTGGACGATTCCTTCGCCGAGTCCCCATGCGCCGTCGATCAGGACAACATCGGGAAAGCCCGTTTCCGTGTCGATGGTGAATGCCACGCCGGATGCGCCCAGGTCCGAACGCACCATCCTCTGTATGCCGACCGAAAGCGCGGCGGCCGTGTGATCGTGCCCTTGCTCTTCGCGATATGCGATCGCCCGTTCCGAAAATAGCGATGCCAGGCACATTTTGTAGGCGTTGATGACTCCGCTTTCGCCACGGACGTTCAGATAGGTTTCATGCTGGCCGGCGAAACTGGCGGTGGGCGAGTCCTCGTCGGGAGCGCTGGAGCGCACGGCGACATCCGTACCGCCGAGTGCGGCATAGGCCGACGCGATCTCGGCGCGTAGCGCGGACGGGACGTCGACGGCGAGGATGGCGGCGCGAATCCTCTCGGCGGCTTCGTGCGCGGTAATTTCGGATGAGCCCAATCGGCCGAGGGTCGCGCCGATCACGCTTTCGATGCCGGTGTCGCGCAGATAATACCAGTAGGCGGATACGTCGATGGCGAAGCCGGACGGCACCAGGACGCCGTCGCCGTTCAGGGAGCGAATCAGCTCGCCCAATGCGGCATTCTTGCCGCCGACGCGGCCAATGTCGGCGGCGGTCAACTCCGAGAAAGGGATCGTGTAACGTGTCTGCTGCATCATCAATGGCCTCCGGATCGATGGGTTGTTCTTCGATCGTTGGTTGTCGGTCCGCGGGGCCTTCCCCAAGGTCGACGCATACGGATTACCGGGGCGGCAGGCTTGCCGGGCGTAGCCGAATCCGTTGTCAGACTGACCGCCGTGGCCGGCGGCCTATTCCATGGGGGCCGGCTGTGGGTGCCAAGAGAGGGGCCCAGGAGACTAAGAGACGGGGGAAAAGACGAGAATTCGCTTATGCGACCAAATTTCGCGCGATTCTTTCGCTTTCATCTGACTTTCTTGCTTTTTTATTAACTTTTGCACGGATATTATCGTCCCCGCATAAGGCCGGGTCGAGGGATCCCCACCGTTTGCATCTCAAGAAGAAATCGTAGTGTCGAACGATCATGGCACGAAATCGTAGGGGGCAATTTCGTTAGCCACGCAGGGTAGGCAGTGATGGGATTCCGCGGCGGTCGTCTTTTGGCATCGTTGTTCATATGCGTTACGGGGGCGGCTCCGGTGTGGGGCCAGCAGCCGCCGGCGTCGTCGCAAGAAAAATTAGCCATCCAGCCCGAACCGGGAGAGCACGACACCGTTCTTACGCGGCAGCGCCCCGAATACGATCCCATCGGCATTCGGCTCGGCAGTTTTTTTCTGTATCCGAAAGGCGAACTCACGGAAGTTTTCCGTGACAACATCTTTTTCGCCTCGAGGAACAAGGAATCGGATTTCATCTCGGTGATCTCGCCGGGGCTGTTCCTGAAATCGAACTGGAACGCCCATGCGCTGAATCTGTTCACCGATTTGGATCTTGGCCGGCATGCTTCCAATTCGGACGAAGATTATCTCGATCTGCGCACGGGTCTTGACGGTCGCATCGATATCGATCGCAGTACGAAATTCGGCGGCGGATTGAAGTTCGCGAAGCTGCACGAAGACCGCGCGTCTCCCGATCAAACCGGGACAGCGGAACCCGTCATCTATAACCAATACGGAATGAACGCCGCGCTCACGAAGCGCTTCAACCGCACCGAAGTCCGCGCAATCGGCGACATGACGTTCTTCGACTTCGACGATGCCCCGGCCAATAACGGTTCCATCATCAATATGGATGATCGCGACCGGCGCGAGATCAAGGGAACGGGCCGCATCGGGTACGATATTATGCCGAATTACGAGGCATTCGTCCGCGGGACGGTCAATCAGCGCAATTATCTCAAGAGCGTCGACGACAGCAACGTCGATCGCGACTCCCATGGATGGGAAACGGTCGTCGGTATGGCGTTAAAGCTCAGCGGCGTTACTTTCGGCAACGTGTTCGCCGGATATATGCGCCAGACTCCGGACGATCCAAGCCTGAAGACCGTTGACGGCCCCAGCTTCGGTGGCGATGTCACATGGAATCCGACGCGCCTGACCACGGTCAAGCTGGCGGCGAATAGGACAATTGAAGACACGACTCTGTCCGGCGCTTCCGGTGCCTTGGCAACCGACGCGCGCTTGACCGTCGACCACGAACTGCTGAGGAACGTGCTGTTGTCGGCGAGCGCCAACTACACGAACTGGGACTACCGTGGAATCGGCCGTTCGGACGATGTCGTTGGTCTTGGTCTCGGCGCCACATATCTGCTGAACAGGTATGCCCGAGTCAGCCTGAAGTACGCGCACGATCGCCGCGATTCCGACGCGGTCGATGGGGATTACAGCGTGAATACCGTCTTCTTGCGCCTAAGCACGCAATACTGACCGCTCGTCGTTACTGCACTTTCGGGCTTTCGAGGTTAGTCCGGAAGGCATCGATTTTTTCGCCGACGATACCAAGGCGACGCATCAATTCGTAATCGACCTGGCCGGTGGGCGTCATTTCATTGTCGCGCTGAAACGCGCGGATCTGTTTTGCGGTCGCCGGCCCCACGCGCCCGTCGATGTTTCCGCAATCGTAGCCGCGTGTACGCAGCCGCTGCTGTACCATGACCACGAGCTCGCCGCTTGCCGTGACCGTTGACGGTGCCGCCGCTTTCGGCAACGACGGCGACCGTGGAACGGTTTCTCGCGCGATATTGGCGACCATTGCGGTGAAATCGACGGTTTTGTCGTCTTTAAGACGCGCCTGCACCACGGGTTTGGGTGGTGGTGGCGCCATTTCGGGTGGCGGCGAAGCCTCGTCAGAAGGCACCGTCGCGGGCGGCGGGCCGGGCTGATTTTCGGAGAATGGTTCGGTTATTTTTGGGGACGGCTCGGTCTCGGCGCCGGGTTCGGGTGCGGCCGCAACGGCCGGCTCGGGGGGCTGGGTAGGAACAGTAGGGGTCGACTGGGGCAGAGATTCGGGGACGGTATCCGGCGGGCTTGCGCGGGTTGCTTCGTCCCGCGGAGGTACGGGTGTCATCGGTGAAACGGATGGCGTCGATTCGCGAAGGCCGTCATCGAAGCCGATCCGATCCGGCCAGGCGATAGCCGCAACGGCAAGGGCTCCGAAGGCGACGGCGCCGATGAAAGGCATCAGCCGAGGCCAATGCGTTCCGGTCGTTTCCGGCGCGTATGGATAATGAGGATGTCGGACGGCGCGTTCCCATTCTCCTGCGAACGCATCCGGGTTTGGCGGCGGCGGATCGCCCGGCGTATGTTGATGTTGCATGGGGCCGCGGGAATGGTCGGTGTTGCCGCCCGCCATCCGATCGCCGTTCGAATCCCAATCGAATGCCCGTTGTCGAAAATCGGCCGGTGGAACAAACGCGCGGTTCGAATGGTTGGCGGCCGCTCGGTATCCATCCTTGGTTTTGACGGGGGTGGTGGAGGGCGACTCCGCCAGCCACGATTCCAATGGCTGGCGGCACTGTCGACAGACGACGGCTTCCGACAGAACCGAAGCGCCGCACTGTGGACAATGTATGCGTCGTCCGGGCAATCCGAACCTGTGTGGGCGCCAGCTTCGTTCGCCGCGATAAGGAATCAAGATGGCGTGTGGCAGCGCGATCGGCGCGAGCACAGCGCCGTAAATTCCCCATAAAAAAACCGAGCGCCCTTTTCTCGCGGCTACCGTGGCCGAGATGCAGGCAAGGACGATCAAACACGCGAGGGCGATCCACACTTCCATGGCGACGCTAGAGCCCGTTATGCGGCCGCTTCACGCACGGAATACCGAAAGGGCACTCCCGTGCAAGCCGGCGGCATGATGAAGGTCTTCGACGTATAGCGACAAAGACACGGAATTCCTCTCCGGTATTCCAGGGAATATTCCAGCGAGAGTCACATATGCGGCAAATTTATCACCAGCCTCTCTTGTGCGACGCGGGAATAACCGACACTGGGCCGCGGTCTGTCTCGTCAGCAATCGGCGAAAATTGTCCGGTTGTCGTCCGGTTGCCGGTGTGCCGGTGGCCTCGATGGTTCAAGTTGAATGAAAGCGGTCTACAGCCGAATGAACGAGATGAGCAAAAGACCGACTGCCGTCGACGGTCATCCTCAGTCGCTACCATGCGACTTTTCCATCGAAGATAAATTGAATCGGATGGATCCATGATGAATCCCGATTTGCGGCCCATTCGGCAAAATAATCCGGCGGCAATCCAGCGTGAAGATGTGCCGTCGCGCGATCCCAGAGTCGTATTGATCCTCACGGACCCAGGATTTCGCGCAAAATTGGCGGACTTTCTGCGGAGCGAAGGATTTGCGATTGAGGAGTTCGGGCATTTCGACGCCGCAATCGCGCACATTTCGGACGGCAGCCGCATCGACGCCATCTTGGTCGAGTCCGGTCAGCTGCGGCGATCCTGTACAGAGATGTTGATCCAGCTGCGTCGATCGGGGATCGATGCGCCGGTTGCCGTGGCATCGCCGCGATACAGCGAATCCGACGAAGAAGCCGCGCTCGCGCACGGTGCTGCGGACTATCTTAGCTTGTCGCGACGGTCGTCGATCATAGGGCGACGCATTCAGTTGCTCGTTGACGGCGTGAAGACATCTCCGTGCGTCGACGATGCGCTATCGGAAACCATTTCGATCGGTCCGTTGGATCTATGGATGCAAAGCCATAGAGCGTGCTGGAAGAACTGCCGGGTGCCGCTGACGGTGACGGAGTTCAAGATCGTGCGCCTTCTTGCGTGCCGAGCCGGAGAAGGTGCGTCGTATCGAGAAATTTACGACGTCGTGCACGGAATTGGATTTCTTGCCGGCGAAGGCCCGGAGGGCCATCGCAACAACGTTCGTTCGTTGATACGCAACGTTCGCGCGCGCTTTCGCACCGTCGACAATGCCTTCGCGGAAATCGAAAACCTGCCCGGTCACGGATATCGATGGCGGCGGTCGCCGGCTTCCGGTGACCGGGATGCCATCGACATTCGTCGACAAGGGGGGCGGTTGCAGGATCGGATATCGCGCCCGCCCCAGGAACGCGCCGAGACGCCGATGCCGCAATGAGCGACGGCGCAATGTTACGCGCGTCCGGCATAAATGATGGGAGCTGCAGATGAATACTCTCCGCGCGAAAGACCGCACGCTTTTTTCCTCGACCGAGCATCTATATCCAGTGGTTCTTTGCGGCGGCGCTGGCAAGCGCTTGTGGCCGTTGTCGCGCCGGGCCTATCCCAAGCAATTGCTCCCGATGCTGACGGAACGAACGTTGCTTCAGGAAACCGCGATTCGGGCCACCGACGACCTGGGCCTGGGCTCCCCGCTGGTATTGTGCAACGAAATCCATAAATTCTTGGTTGCCGATCAACTCGCCGAGGCCGGGATCGATTCCATGGCGATCTTGTGCGAACCCGCCATCCGTAATACCGGTCCGGCGCTGGCGGCCGCGGCCAATTATCTGCGCGAGCAAGACCCGGAAGCCACAATGCTGGTCATGCCGGCGGACCATCGAATCAAGAATCCCGGTGCGTTGGCGGCGGCGTTGCGAAGCGCCATTGCCGCCGCCGGTCGCGGTCGATTGGTCACGTTCGGCATCCAGCCGACGCGAGCCGATACCGGGTACGGATATATCGAACGCGGCGACCCGCTGGAAGACGTGCCCGGCGCCTATACGGTGGAGCGGTTCATCGAAAAGCCGAAGGCCGATGTGGCGGAACAATTCGTTGCCGGTGGGTCGTATTTTTGGAACAGCGGAATGTTTTTGCTGCCTGTTGCGGCGTTTCTAGAGGAATTGGCGCGCCACGATCCGGCATCGGCCGAGGCGGGAGAAGAATCCGTGCGGCGGGCCACGTCCAAGGAAAAATTCGTCACCTTGGACTCAAACGCGTTCGAATGCGCCCCCAACATCTCGATCGACTACGCGGTCATGGAGCACACCGATCGCGCGGCCGTCGTGCCGGGCAATTTCGCCTGGAGCGACATTGGTTGTTGGAGCGCGCTGCGCGATGCCGATGAAGCCGATCCAGAGGGCAATGTGTTGCGGGGCGACGTGGTCGCCGAGGATACGACGAATTCCTATATCCGTGCCGACGGGCGGAGATTGGTCGCGGCGGTCGGCGTGGACGATCTGGTCGTAATCGACACGGACGACGCGGTTCTCATCAGCACGGCCGCACGGTCGGCCGACGTCGGCCGCATTGTCAATCGTATCGATGCCAGGCCGGAATCGACACACCATAGCCGCGTATACCGGCCCTGGGGATATTTCCAGGTCGTCGACATCGGGTCCCGGTTTCAGGTCAAGCACATCATGGTCAAGCCCGGCCAGCGCCTGAGCGTCCAGATGCATCATCACCGGGCCGAGCATTGGGTGGTGGTCAGCGGCACGGCGCACGTGGCTCGCGACGAGGAAAGCCAACTCCTCAGCGAAAACGAAAGCGTGTTCATCCCTCTGGGCGCCCTACACAGACTCGAGAATCCGGGGAACATCCCGTTGCATCTGATCGAGGTCCAGGTGGGGTCATATCTGGGCGAGGACGACATCGTCCGCTTCGAAGACGCCTACGGAAGAGTCTAGCCGATGCGGAACGTCGTATTGGTCACCGGAGGCGCCGGATTCATCGGCAGCCATGTATGCAAGGCACTCGCCGGCGCCGGGTTCCGCCCCGTGGTCTATGACAACATGTCGAACGGACACATGTGGGCGGTTCAATGGGGGCTGATGGAGGCAGGCGATCTGGCGGCCGCCGATTGCCTGGACGCATGCATTCGACGGCACCGGCCGGAGAGCGTGATTCATTTGGCCGGCGTCATCGCGGCCGGCGAATCCGTCGTGGATCCGGAAAAATATTTCGACCAAAACGTGACCGGAACGCTCTCGTTGCTATCCGCCATGCGTCGCCACGCCATCGACAAAATCGTTTTTTCTTCCAGCGCGGCGGTTTACGGCGATCCGGACGATGTACCGATCATGGAAACAGCCGCGATCAGGCCGGTAAATCCCTATGGCCGCACCAAGGCCATGTGCGAGGAGATTCTCGGCGACTTCGCCCGTGCCTACGGCACGCGGTCCGTGTCGTTGCGATACTTCAATGCCGCAGGCGCCGACCCGGACGGCGACCTCGGCGAAGCCCACGATCCGGAAACACATTTGCTCCCGATTGTGCTCGAGGCGGCGGCGGGGCGACGCGCCGGCGTCGACATTTTCGGAAACCGTTACGCAACGCCGGATGGTACGTGCGTGCGCGATTACATCCATGTTGCCGACCTAGCGGCTGCTCACGTACTGGCGCTAAAGGCTCTCGACCGAACCGTGGGGGCTTGTGCCTACAATCTTGGGAACGGACGGGGATTCAGTGTCAAGGAAGTGGTCGCGGCGGCCGAGCGCGTCACCGGACGAAAAATCTCTACCCGCATGCGCCCGGCGCGGGCCGGCGATCCGGCCATTCTGCTTGCCGATTCGACCCGTGCCGTCGCTGAACTTGGATGGCGACGCGTCTTTGCCGATCTTGATGTTCAAATTGAGCACGCATGGCGGTGGATGCAGCGTCAACCGGTCGAAATGTCGCGCGCGTACGTAGCGACAACCGCCGGAAGCGCCACCAAATGATCACATTATCCCGCTGCAGGACATTGCTAGCATTCGAGCATACGGCGACTTTCCGCCGAGACGGCGATGTTGCGCACCGACTGTGCTTCCATAACAGAGCCTCGCAATTGCCATGACACACTCAAAGTTAAAGGCTCCCGGATACCTAGGGTTTGCCGGCTCTCTGCTTGCAAT
>CAZDFF010000065.1:0-14591 GCA_964504425.1 uncultured Hyphomicrobiales bacterium | reverse complement strand
TCGAAATTGATGCGGATGGCGTAGTTGCCGACCGGCTCGACGCTCATGATGCCGACATTGCGGCGGCCGCCGACGATGGTCTTCTGGCTCGGCCCGTGGCCCTGCACCTCGGCCGACGGGCTTTCGACCCGCAGCAGTTCGGCGGGCAGCCGAAACGTCTTGCCGTCGGAGAAGTCGATCTCCAGCACCTTCTCTTCTTTCTTGAGGCGGATTTCGGTCGGCTGGCAGCGGGTGCCGAAGGACAGGCTCACGGGCGGGTTCCCTTATTCGAATCGTCGCCGAGCTTGCGCGCCTCGTCGGCCAGCATGATCGGTATGCCGTCGCGGATCGGATAGGCCAGCCCGGCGCGCTCGCTCACCAGTTCCTGCGCGTCCCGGTCGTAGCGCAACGGCTCCTTGGTCAGCGGGCAGACCAGGATTTCCAGAAGCTTCGGATCGACCGTGCGTTCGCTCATCGTCGTCTCCTTCTAATGCTTCCTAATGCTTCGCCGGACTGCCGCGATCGCCCGACGCCATCACCGCCATTTCCATCAGCGCCGCCAGCATGCGCCCGCGCTCGGCCGTGGTGCCGCATTCCAGCAGCGCCTGCTTCTCGTCCGGATCGAACGGGCAGGCCATGGCGAGCGAGGTGATCAACGCGTCATCGTCGGCGCCTTCGATGGTTTCCCAATCGGCGTCCATGCCGCGCACGCGGAAATAGGTCTTCAATGTGGCCATCAGTTCGCCGCGTGAATCGATGCTGCCGGCCTCGCCGTCCAGGTCGGCGGCGAACGGGCCGAAGTCGGCGACGACGCGGCGATAGCCACGCGGCGCGGCGACCTCGGACGCGACGCGGAAACGGCTGGTGCCCATCAGGGTGATCAGGATGCGGCCGTCGTCGGCCTCGGCGAAGGAAACGATGCGCCCGGCGCAGCCGACGGGAAAGATCGGCGCGTCGCCGGGGACCGGGTCGCGATGGCGCTCCTTGGGCTGCACGATGCCGATCATGCGGTCGTGGCCGAGCGCGTCGTTGATCATGTTGAGGTAGCGCGGCTCGAACACGTTCAGCGGCAGCCGCCCGCCGGGCAGCAGCAGGACGCCTGTCAGCGGAAAGATCGGGAGCGTCCCCGAAGCAGCGGTGGCATCGTCGCCGCCCATCGGACCGCCCTCACGCGAACAGGATCGACGACAGCCGGCGCCGGCCGGAGACGGTCAGCGGGTCGGTCGGTCCCAGCGCGTCGAACATCTTGACCAGTTGCTTGCGCGCGGCTTCGTCGTTCCACTTGCGATCCAGGCGCACGATTTCCAGCAGCGCGTCGATGGCTTCCTCGTTGCGGCTCTTGGCGTAGAGCGCGACGGCGAGATCGAGCCTCGCCTGATGGTTCTTCGGTTCGGCCGCGACCTTGTCGAGCAGCGGCTGCACGTCGCCCGACGCGTCCGCCTGTTCGGCGAGTTCCAGCGTCGACAGCGCGGCGGCGATGTCGGCCTGGATCCTGAGCTTGTCGGTCAGGCCCTGGGCGAAGGTCTTCGCCTGCTCCACGTCGCCGGCCTGGGCCAGCGCGCGAATCAGGCCGGCAATGGCGGCCGGGTTGGCGGCGTCCTGGGCCAGGATTTCGCGGTAAACCTCGATGGCGCCCGCCGCGTCGCCTTCCTCCAGCATCGCCTTGGCCTCGTCGATGGCGAGGTCGATGGGCGCCTTGGCGCCGCCGGTCAGGCGCTCCATGAACTGGCGCAGCTGGCTTTCCGTCACGGCGCCGGCGAAGCCGTCGACCACCTGGCCCTTGTGGAAGGCGTAGACCATCGGGATCGACTGCACCCGCATCTGCGCCGCCAGTTCCTGGTTCTCGTCGACGTTGATCTTCACCAGGCGGACCATGCCGCCGGCCTGGCGCACCAGTTTTTCCAACGCCGGGCCCAGCTGCTTGCACGGGCCGCACCAGGGCGCCCAGAAATCGACGATCACCGGCACCTGTTGGGACGCCTCGACGACGTCCTTCACGAAGGTTTCGGTGCTGCCGTCGACGATGGGGTTTCCTGGGGGATTCCCGGGCAGGCTCGCGGGGCCGGCCATCGGCGGCGCGCCGGGGGTCTTCGGTTGGGCGGCGTCTTGCGCCGGAACGGGAGCATTGGGGTCGAGCAGAAGTGCCATGGCGGACCGAATCTCGTTTTGCGTGGAATATCCGGTCCATAGATGGCCCGTTTGACCGGGCGGTGCAAGTCCCGCGCGGTGCCCGGGCGGGTTCCGTTCAGCCTAGGTCGACGATCCGGGGCGCGTGCCCGTGGGCTTCCAGAAAACGGATCAGGTCGGCCGGCCGGATGGCCGTGGTCATGTCGTTGCTGAGCGGGTGATAATTCAAGAATTCCAACGACATCATGGCCTGGTCGAGAATCGCCGTCACGGCCGCTGCGGTGTCGTTGACCAGCGCGAAGGGGGTGACCGAGCCGGGCTCGACCCCCAGGACGGCGCGCATCAGGTCGGGCTTGCCGAAGGACAGCGTCTGGGCGCCGATCTGGTGGCGCAGCGCCTTCAAATCGACGGCCCGGTCCTCGAGCGCGACCACCAGCCACAGGGCGCCCTTCTTGTCCTTCAGGAACAGGCTTTTGCAATGCCCGCCCGGCAGATCGCCGCGGTGCGCCTTGCTTTCCTCGACCGTGAAGACGCGGGCGTGGCGGTGGGTTTCGGCGGCGATTCCCAGTTCGGCGAGCCGGGCCAGCAACTCGTCCGGGGTCTTGTGGCGGGCGGTCATGCGGGGATTTTGGGCCGGATCATAGGGCCTTGCAAACGGGTCGCCGTGGCTTATTATCCGGGCCGCCGGAATGGCGCATGGTTCGCGGGCGTAGCTCAGGGGTAGAGCGCAACCTTGCCAAGGTTGATGTCGTGAGTTCGAATCTCATCGCCCGCTCCATTCCCCTTTTTTCGATGAAATTTTGGCGACCGTGAAGCCGACGGCCCGCGTGGCCGTCACTACCCGCGCGCCATTTTAAATTTCGATGACGGCGCTGAACAGCGCCAGCGCGAGTATCGCCGCCGCGTAGAAAATCGTGCCGAGGCCCAACATGAAGAAAACGTTGGCGACAGTGCGCAGCGGGTATTTGTGGCGGTCGTGGCGGCGCCGTTCCAGGCTCCGCTTTTCCTCGCCGCCGACCACGGTGACGTAATAACGCCGGCGCAGGAACGGCACGCTCACGCGGATATTGATCGGGTGCAGCTTCCAGGTCGGCTCGACGAGCGCCTTGTGGATGGCTTCCCGCTGTTCCGTGCTGAGGGAATCGACCACCCATGGCGGCAGCCGATCGAACAAGGTGTTAACCTTAATCGCCTCGGCGGTAGGCGGTTCGGAGATTGTTCGGTCAGCTTGCTGCAAGGTTTCCCCCTTGCCCGGTCGGTGTTTCCGGGACCCTGCCGGTAGCAAGTTTATCCGCACCGTGCTACTTTGCCCATAGCCTTCGGGCCCTGGGTTCCGGCCACCGTCAGCCTTTTTTAATCTATTAAAACAATAATTTGCGGCCGGCGATTCGGACACGGGTCCTTGCTGGGGAAGGCCATGGAGGGAAATCAATGCCACGCAATGGTGTGCAGTTGAAGTCGGACCTTGTCGGTCGCATCGCCGCCGAGGCCAAGAAAAGATTGGGCGCCGACAAGTCGGCCGCCGTTGAGGCCTTCATCGCGCAATACTACGCGAACGTGTCGCCGCGCGACCTGCGCGACGCCGACGCCGAGGATCTGTTCGGCGCCGTGCTGGCGCATTGGAAGCTGGCGGCGAAGCGCGCGCCGAGAACCGCATTGGTGCGCGTCTACAATCCGACGCTCGAGGAACACGGCTGGCGCTGCGATCACACGGTGGTCGAGATCGTCAACGACGACATGCCGTTCCTGGTCGATTCGGTGACCGCGGAATTGAACCGCCAGGGCCTGACGGTGCACCTGATCGTGCATCCGATCGTCGCGGTCAAGCGCGACGACGCCGGCAAGTTGGTCGAGATCGTCCAGCCCGGCAAGACGGACAAGGGCGTCGCGGCCGAATCCTTCATGCACATCCAGGTCAGCGAACAGCCGGACGACAAGCTGGCCGACAGCACCGCCGGCCTCGCGCACGTGCTGGGCGAGGTGCGATCGGCGGTCGAGGATTGGCGGACGATGCGCGAGCGCATGGCGGCCGTGATCGCGGACCTGTCGGGCGCCAAGACCAAGGACGAGACTCAGGCCGAGGTGACCGCCTTCCTGAACTGGATTCACGAAAATCAGTTCACCTTTCTCGGCTATCGGGAATACGAACTGAAGGGCGCGGGCGACAAGACGACGTTCGCGGTCAAGCCGGACAGCGGGCTCGGCATCTTGCGTGATCCCAACGCGGTGGTGTTCGAGGTCTACCGCAATCTCGCCGCGATGCCGCCGGACGTGCGCGCGTTCATGAACCGTCCCGACCTGCTGATGGTGACCAAGACCAACCGGCGTTCGACCGTGCATCGCGCGGTGCAGATGGATTCCATCGGCATCAAGATGCTGGACGCCAAGGGCAAGGTGACCGGCGAGAAGGTGTTCGTCGGCTTGTTCACCTCGTCGGCCTACAATCGCAGCCCGCGCGACATTCCGCTGCTGCGCTACAAGCTGCAGAAGGCGGTCGATCGCGCCGGGTTCCCGCCGTCCAGCCACGACGCCAAGGCGCTGGTCAACATCCTGGAAACCTATCCGCGCGACGAACTGTTCCAAATTTCCGACGATCAGCTGTTCGAAACCGCCATCGGCATCCTGCATCTGCAGGACCGACAGCGCGTCGCCCTGTTCGTGCGCCGCGACGATTTCGAACGCTTCGTCTCCTGCATCGTCTTCATTCCGCGCGACCGCTACACGACAGTGCTGCGCCAGCGCATCCAACGGATCCTGGAAAAGGCGCTCGGCGGCGAGATGACCGGATTCCAGACCCAGATCGGCGATTCGCCGCTGTGGCGCCTGACCATGACCATCGCGACGACGCCGGGCCAGATCCCCGCGATCGACGTCGAGGCGGTGGAGGCGGAACTGGCGGCCGCCGCGCGGTCCTGGTCGGATCATTTGCAGGACGCGTTGATCGCGCAGCGCGGCGAGGGCGAAGGCCTCCGGCTGTTCCATCGTTACGGCGAGGCGTTCCCGCCGGCCTACAGAGAATCGGTGGCGGCCGCGACGGCGATCGGCGACATCGATAAAATAGAAGCGGCGCTCAAGACCGGCGAGATCGGCATGGTGCTCTACCGGCCGATCGAATCGGCCGACAACGAGGTGCGCTTCAAGATCTTCCATCCCGAAAACGCGATTCCGCTGTCCGACATCCTGCCGATGCTGGAACACATGGGCCTGAAGGTGATGGACGAAGTGCCGCATCTGGTCCGCCCCCAGGGCGACGGCAAGGTCGTGATGATCCACGACTTCGGGCTGGAAACGCGCGACGGCTCGGCGGTCGAACTTTCCATGGTGCGCACCCATTTCCAGGACGCGTTCTCGCGCATCTGGGCGGGCGAGGTCGAAAGCGACGGTTTCAACAGTCTCGTGCTGCGCGCCGGGCTCGCCTGGCGCCAGGTGGTGGTGCTGCGCGCCTATTGCAAGTTCCTGCGCCAGGCCGGCATCGCCTTCTCGCAGGCCTACATGGAAGAGACGCTGGCGAACTATCCGAAGATGGCGCGCCACGTGGTCGAACTGTTCCTGACCCTGTTCGATCCCGAACAGATGGAACCGGAAAAGCGCGCCGACGCGATCCGCGCCAAGATCGAGGAGGGCCTTAACGCGGTCGCCAGCGCCGACGACGACCGCATTCTCCGGCGTTTCGTCAACTGCGTCGAATCGACGTTGCGCACCAACTATTTCCAGAAGGGCTCGGACGGCCAGCCGAAGCCCTACGTGTCGATGAAGTTCGACTCGAGCAAGCTCGAGGACCTGCCGCTGCCGCGCCCCTTGCGCGAAATCTTCGTCTACAGCGCGCGCATGGAAGGCGTGCACCTGCGCTTCGGCTTCGTCGCCCGCGGCGGGCTGCGCTGGTCGGACCGGCGCGAGGACTTCCGCACCGAAATCCTGGGCCTGGTGAAGGCGCAGCAGGTCAAGAACGCGGTCATCGTGCCGGTGGGATCGAAGGGCGGCTTCGTCCTCAAGCGTCCGCCCGCGCCCGGCGACCGCGAGGCGTTCATGCAGGAAGGCATCGCCTGCTACAAGACGCTGATCCGCGGCCTGCTCGACATCACCGACAACCTGAACGGCAACGACGTGGTGCGGCCCAAGGACGTGGTGCGCCGCGACACCGACGATCCCTACCTGGTGGTCGCCGCCGACAAGGGCACGGCCACGTTCTCCGATATCGCCAACGGCGTTTCCGCCGACTACGGCTTCTGGCTCGGCGACGCGTTCGCGTCCGGGGGCAGCGTCGGCTACGACCACAAGAAAATGGGCATCACCGCGCGCGGCGCGTGGGAATCGGTCAAGCGCCATTTCCGCGAGATCGGCCACGACACCCAGGCCAAGGACTTCACCGTGGTCGGCGTCGGCGACATGTCGGGCGACGTGTTCGGCAACGGCATGCTGCTGTCGCCGCACATCAAGCTGGTCGGCGCGTTCAACCACATGCACATCTTCGTCGATCCCAATCCCGACCCGGCCAAGACGCTGGCCGAGCGCACGCGCATGTTCAATTTGCCGCGCTCGACCTGGATGGATTACGACCAGAAGCTGATTTCCAAGGGCGGCGGCATCTTCGAACGCAAGGCGAAGACGATTCCCGCCAGTCCCGAAATGAAGAAACTGTTCGGCTTGGCCAAGGACCAGGTGACGCCGAACGAGCTTCTGACCGCGATGCTGAAGGCCGACGTCGATCTTCTCTGGTTCGGCGGCATCGGCACCTACGTCAAGGCGACGACCGAATCGCACGCCGACGCGGGCGACCGGGCCAACGACGCGATCCGCATCAACGGCACGGACATCCGCGCCAAGGCGGTGGGCGAAGGCGCCAACCTGGGCATGACCCAACGCGGCCGCATCCAGTACGGCCTGGCGGGCGGCAAGCTGAACACGGATTCGATCGACAATTCGGCCGGCGTCGATTGCTCGGATCACGAGGTCAACATCAAGATCCTGGTCGATTCCGTGGTCGCCGCCGGCGACCTGACGGCGAAGCAGCGCAACGACCTGCTGGCCGGCATGACCGAGGAAGTCGGCGAGCTGGTGCTGCGCGACAACTATCTCCAGACCCAGGCGATCAGCCTGGTGGTGTCGCGCGGCGTCGCCGCGCTCGACAGCCAGGCCCGCCTGATGCGCATGTTGGAGCGCGCCGGACGGCTCAACCGCGCCGTCGAATACCTGCCCGACGAGGAAGCGCTGGCCGAACGCGCGGCGGCGAAGAAGGGCCTGACCCGGCCCGAGAACGCCATCCTGATGTCGTACTCGAAGATCTGGCTGTACGAGGAAATCCTGCAATCGGACCTGCCCGACGATCCGTTCATGGAAACGGACCTGTTGCGCTACTTCCCCACGGCATTGCAGGACAAATACGCGGACGCGGCGCGCAAGCACCGCCTGCGGCGCGAAATCGTCGCGACCTCGATCACCAATTCGCTGGTCAACCGGGTCGGCGGCACGTTCGTGCCTGAGTTCATGGAAAAGACCGGCATGAAGGCGGCCGACATTTCCAGGGCCTATGCGATCTCGCGCGAGGTGTTCCAACTCCGCCCGCTGTGGGAGGGAATCGAAAACCTCGACAACAAGGTGCCGGCGTCCGTGCAGCTCGAGATGCAGAAGGACATCAACCATCTGCTCGAATGGACGACGCTTTGGTTCCTGCGCAACGGGCACCGGCCGCTCGCGGTGGGCGCGCACGTCGACGAGTTCGCCGACGGCGTCGCGAAACTTGCGGTGTCGGCGGAGAAAGTCCTGCCGCCCCATTATCTTTCGGACCTCAAGGAACGCGCCAAGCCCTACGTCGAAGCCGGCGTGCCGCAGGACTTCGCCTGGCGGATCTCGGGTCTGGTCAACCTGTTCGCGGCCTGCGACATCGTCCGGCTGGCGAACAAGCGCAAGCTGCCGGTCGACGGCGTCGCCGCGGTCTACTTCGCAGTCGGCACCCGGTTCCGCCTGGGCCGCCTGCGCGCGGCGTCGGAAAACCTGACGGCCGAGACCCACTGGCAGAAGCTCGCCATCGGCGCCCTGGTCGAGGAAACCTACGGGCACCAGTTGGCGCTGACCGGCCACGCGCTCGATGCCGCGCCCGCGGGCACGGCGGCCGACGCGGCGATCGCGATCTGGATCGAAAAGAACCGCGCCGCGGTCGAACAGGCCGAGCAGATGCTGACCGAACTGTGGACGACCCAGATCAACGACCTCTCCATGGTCGCGGTCGCCAGTCGGCAGTTGCGCGCGTTGGCCGACGCGTCGGCGGCCTGACGCCGGGTGACGTCGCCGCCCGCGCCGACGGCCGGAAAGGGCGCGCTCGTCGCCTGGGCGCTGTACGACTGGGCCAACTCGTCGTTCGCCGCCGTCATCACCACCTTCGTGTTCGCCGCCTATTTCACCAAGGCGGTGGCGGTAGACCCCGTGACCGACACCTCGCAATGGGGCTACGCCATCAGCCTGTCGGCGCTGCTGGTCGCGTTCAGCAGCCCGCTGATGGGGGCCATCGCCGACAACGCCGGGCGCCGCAAGCCGTGGCTGTTCGTGTTCACGGCGGTCGCCGTCGCGGCGACCGGGCTGCTGTGGCTCATCAAGCCCGATCCCGCCTACGTTCTGCTGGCGCTGGTGTTGGTCGGGGTCGGCAACTACGCGTTCGAGGCCGGCACGGTCTTCTATAACGCGATGCTGCCGGATCTGGTGGCCAAGCCGATGGTCGGCCGCCTGTCGGGCTGGGCCTGGGGGCTCGGCTACGCCGGCGGGCTCGTGTGCCTCGCCGTCGCCCTGGTCGGCTTCGTGCAGACGGAAACGCCCTGGTTCGGCGTCGGCAAGGACCAAGCCGCCAACGTCCGCGCCGTCGCCGTGCTGGTCGCGGTCTGGTTCGGCGTCTTCGCCGTGCCGCTGTTTTTGTTCACGCCCGACACGCCGTCCAAAAATCTTCGCGTCGGCGACGCGATCGGCAGGGGCTGGGCGACGTTCGTGGGCACGCTGCGGCGCGCGCGCGAACATAAATCCCTGGTCCGGTTCGTGATCGCGCGCATGTTCTACATCGACGGGCTGACGACGCTGTTCGCCTTCGGCGGCATCTACGCCGCCGGCACCTTCGGCATGTCGTTCGCCGATCTTATTTTGTTCGGCATCGGCATGAACGTCACCGCCGGCATCGGCGCGGCCCTGTTCGCCTGGATCGACGATTGGATCGGACCGAAACCGACCATCCTGATCTCCATCGCCGGCCTGATCGCGCTGGGCACGGCGCTGCTGCTGGTCGAAACGAAGACCTTATTCTGGGTGTTCGGCTTGCCGCTCGGGCTGTTCGTCGGCCCGGCCCAGGCCGCCAGCCGGTCGTTCATGGCGCACCTGGCGCCGCCGCACCTGAGGACCGAAATGTTCGGCCTGCTGGCCTTTTCCGGCAAGGCGACCGCGTTTCTGGGGCCGGCCGTGCTGGCCGTGGTCACCGGCCTGTTCGACAGCCAGCGCGCCGGCATGGCCAGCATCATCGTCTTCTTCGTCTTGGGCATGATCGTGCTGTGGCCAATCGCCGACCCGCGCGCTGGCGCCGAGACGGTTGCGGACCTCGGCCGAAGGGAATAAGAAATCGTCCCATGACGTTTCCGGACCGAAAATACGCCTCCGTCGCCGATTTCGCCGACGCCTATTTCGACCGGCTCGGCGTCGCCGCGAAATCCGTGGATCGGAGCCGGCTGGCCGCCGCCGCGAAACTGCTGGAAGCCGCCTATGCCGACGGCGCACAGGTCTTCGCCTGCGGCAATGGCGGCTCGGCGGCGATTTCCAATCATTTGGTCTGCGATCACGTCAAGGGCGTGCAGACCGACACCGATCTGGTGCCGCGCGTGCATTCGCTGAGCGCCAACATGGAAATCGTCACCGCCATCGCCAACGACATTTCCTACGCCGACGTGTTCGTCTATCAGCTGCGCTCGTATGCCCGGAAGGGCGACGTGCTGATCACGGTCAGCTCGTCGGGCGATTCGGAAAACGTGGTGCGCGCCGCCGACTGGGCCAAGGCGAACGGCATGAAGGTCATCGCCATGACCGGTTTCGCGGGCGGCCGGACGGCCGCGCTGGCCGACGTCAACCTGCACGTGGCGGGCGACAATTACGGCGTGATCGAGGACGTGCACCAGTCCCTCATGCACATCCTGGCGCAATTCCCGCGCCAGGCCCGCATGAGCGAGGACCTGGTCAAGCAGCGGAAGTTCTAGGCGCCGCCATGGATCGCGATCGATGACCGAAAAGATCGCTCTCATCACCGGCGTGACCGGCCAGGACGGCGCTTACCTGGCCGAATTCCTGCTCGACAGGGGTTATGTCGTGCACGGCGTCAAGCGCCGGTCGTCGTCCTTCAACACCGGGCGGGTCGATCACCTTTACGAGGATCCGCACCGGCCCGACGTGCGCTTCCGCATGCACTACGGCGACATGACCGACGCCACCAACCTGATCCGCCTGGTGCAGACGACCCAACCGACCGAAATCTACAATCTGGCGGCGCAGAGCCACGTTCAGGTCAGTTTCGAAACGCCGGAATACACCGCCAATGCCGACGCGTTGGGTGCGCTTCGCCTGCTCGAGGCGATCCGCATTCTCGGCATGGAAAAGAAGACCCGATTCTATCAGGCGTCGACGTCGGAACTGTTCGGCAATTCCGCCTCGCCGACCCAGAACGAGGACACGCCGTTTCGGCCGCGCAGTCCTTACGCCGTGGCCAAGGTCTATGCCTATTGGACCACCGTCAACTATCGCGAGGCCTACGGTATCCACGCCTCGAACGGCATCCTGTTCAACCACGAAGGCCCGACGCGCGGCGAAACCTTCGTGACGCGCAAAATCACCCGCGCGGTCGCCAGGCAAGCCAAGGGCGCGAGCGAGATCCTCTATCTCGGCAATCTCGACGCGAAGCGCGACTGGGGCCATGCCCGCGATTTCGTCGAAGGCATGTGGATGATCGTGCGTCAGGACGAACCCGGGGACTACGTCCTGGCGACCGGCGAATCCCATTCGGTGCGCGACTTCGTGGTCGCGGCCTACGGCGAAATCGGCAGCGCCGTCGAATGGCGCGGCAGCGGCGTCGACGAGGAAGGATTCGACAAGGCGACCGGGAAGGTCCTGGTCAAGGTCGACGCGCGCTATTTCCGCCCGACCGAACTGTTCAGCTTGCGCGGCGACGCGGCCAAGGCGCGCGCGACCCTCGGCTGGAAGCCGCGCACGACGTTCGCCGATCTGGTGCGCGAAATGGTGCGGGCCGACATCGCCTTGATCGAGCGACAGCAGAAATGATCGATCGCCTTAAATGGCCGTTCGATCTTGCCGGCAAGCGCGTGTGGGTTACCGGTCACCGAGGTTTGGTCGGTGGCGCCTTGGTGCGTCGCCTGGCGTCCGAAAATTGCGAAATTCTGACCGCGACGCGCGACGAGGTCGACTTGCGCCGTCAGGCCGAGACCGAAGCCTGGATCGCCGCCCGCCGCCCCGATGTGGTGATCGTCGCGGCGGGGACCGTCGGCGGCATTCACGCCAACGATACCCGGCCCGCCGAATTCATCTACGACAACCTGGCGATCGAAACCAACGTGATCCACGGCGCCTGGCGCGCGGGCGCGCAGAAGCTCCTGATGCTGGGGTCCGCCTGCATCTATCCCCGGTTGGCGCCGCAGCCGATGGCCGAGGAGGCGCTGCTGACCGGGCCGCTGGAACCGACCAACCAATGGTACGCGATCGCGAAAATCGCCGGCCTGATGATGTGCGAGGCCTATCGGCGCCAATACGGCTTCGACGCCATATCGGCGCAACCGATCAACATTTACGGTCCCGGCGACAATTTCGATTTGGACTCGAGCCACGTCGTGCCGGCTCTGATGGCCAAGGCGCACCGCGCCAAGATCGAGGGCGCGAAAACGCTGACCGTCTGGGGCAGCGGCACACCCAGGCGCGAATTCATGTACGTCGACGACGTGGCCGACGCGCTGGTTTTTCTGCTCAGGCATTACTCGGGTCCAGTGCCGCTCAATATCGGCACCGGCGAGGAATTGACGATCCGCGAACTCGCCGAAACCGTCGCCGACGCCGTCGGCTTCAAGGGCGAATTGATTTTCGATTCGTCCAAGCCCGACGGCACGCCACGCAAGCTGCTCGATGTCGGCAAGCTCGCGGCGCTCGGTTGGACGCCGAAAACCTCGCTGCGCGAGGGCTTGGCCGAAACCTACGCTTGGTACGCGAAGAACGTCGCGAAATAATCCGCGTCAGTGCCGGAAGTGGCGCATTCCGGTGAACACCATCGCCAGGCCTTTGTCGTCGGCGGCGGCGATCACGTCGTCGTCCTTGACGCTGCCGCCCGGTTGGATCACCGCCGTGGCGCCCGCTTCGGCCGCGGCCAGCAGGCCGTCGGGGAACGGGAAGAAAGCGTCCGACGCCACCACCGATCCGATCGCCCAGCTTTGCGCGTCGCCGGCGACGCGCGCGGCATCCGCCGCCTTCCAGGCGGCGATGCGCGACGAATTGACGCGGCTCATCTGGCCCGCGCCGACGCCGACGGTGGCGCCGTTCTTGGCGTAGACGATGGCGTTCGACTTGACGTGCTTGGCGACCGTGAAGGCGAACAGCAGGTCGGCCATCTCGGCCGCGCTCGGGGCGCGCTTGGTGACGACCTTCAGATCGGCAGCGGTCAGCGCGTTGTCGCGGCCCTGCAACAGGTAGCCGCCGGCCAGCGAGCGCACGGTCATGCCTGACGATTTCGGATCGGGCATGGCGCCGGTGGTCAGCACGCGCAGGTTCTTCTTCGCCGCCAGCAATTGTTTCGCGCCGTCGTCGATGGCGGGCGCGATGATCACTTCCGCAAATAATTTGGCGATCTCCTCGGCGGCGGCGGCGTCCAGGGTCCGGTTCAAGGCGACGATGCCGCCGAAGGCGCTTTCCGTGTCGCAGGCGAAGGCCTTCAGGTAGGCGGCCTTCAGGGTATCGGCGACGGCGACGCCGCAGGGGTTGGCGTGCTTGACGATGACGCAGGCCGGCCGGTCGGCGAACTCGGCGACCGCCTCGAACGCGGCGTCGGTGTCGTTCAGGTTGTTGAAGCTCAATTCCTTGCCCTGAAGCTGCGTCGCCGTGGCGACGCCGGGCCGCGCGTCGCCGCCGCGATAGAACGCGGCCGACTGGTGCGGATTCTCGCCGTAGCGCAGCGTCTGCATCAGCTCGCCGGCAAACGCGATGCGCTTCGGGAACGGTTCGCCCAATTGTCCGGCGAACCAAGTCGAAATCGCCGCGTCGTAGGCCGCCGTGCGGGCATAAGCGGCGGCGGCCAGCGCCTTGCGGAAAGCGGCCGTGGTGGCGCCGCCGTTGGCCTTCATCTCGTCCATCGCGCGCCCGTAGTCGGCGGGGTCGACCACGACGGTGACGAAGGCGTGGTTCTTGGCCGCCGCCCGGATCAGGGCCGGGCCGCCGATGTCGATGTTCTCGATGCAATCGTCGAAGGCGGCGCCCTTGGCCACCGTCGCCTCGAACGGATAGAGGTTCACCGCCAGCAGGTCGATAGGCGCGATGGCGTGGTCCCGCATCGCCTTTTCGTGCGCGGCGTTGCCACGCACCGCCAGCAGGCCGCCGTGGATTTTGGGTTGCAGCGTCTTCACGCGGCCGTCCATGATTTCGGGGAAGCCGGTGTGGTCGGACACCTCGACCACGGGAACGCCCGCGTCGCGCAACGCCTTGGCCGAGCCGCCGGTCGACAGGATTTCGACGCCCGATTGGCTCAGGAACCGGCCGAACTCGACTAGGCCGGATTTGTCGGAAACGGAAATCAACGCGCGGCGGATTTTATCGGTCATGCATGAACCTTGTTCGATCGTGTTTCAACCTGCGGCGGCGTGCGCGGACGCATCGCCGGGGGCGCCGTATTCGGGGACCAGGGCGGCAATCATGGCGACGACGCCGGCCCGCTCGGCGTTCGGCGTCAACGCCGCGACGGCGCGGCGGATGTCGTCGGCCCGGCCGGGGCGCGGCGCCGCCAGCAAGATGCCGGCCCGATCGGTCGGCACCAGCTGCTCGCCGCCGTGGAAAATTTCCTCGGCCAGCTTCTCGCCCGGACGCGGGCCGACGATGTCGATCTTTATATCCTCGTCGGGGCGCAAGCCGGCCAGCCGGATCATCTGTCGCGCCAAATCGATGATCCGCACCGGTTCGCCCATGTCGAGCACGTAGATTTTGCCCTCGCCGGCGCTGTCGCGGCTGCCCAGCGCGCTCGCCTGCAGGACCAGTTCGACCGCCTCGCGCACGGTCATGAAATAACGGGTCATGTCCGGGTGCGTCACGGTCAGCGGGCCGCCGGCGGCCAACTGCTTCTGGAACAGGGGCACGACCGACCCGGTCGATCCCAGGACGTTGCCGAATCGGACGGTGACGAACCGGGTGCCGCCGTGGCCGACGTCCAGCGCCTGGCAATAGCCCTCGGAGATTCTTTTTGTGGCGCCCATGATGCTGGACGG
>CAZDFF010000064.1:0-14778 GCA_964504425.1 uncultured Hyphomicrobiales bacterium | reverse complement strand
CGAACGGTCCCGCGAGATCGTCCATGGCGGGCTTGAGGACCAGGGCACAGAGGAGGCGCATGATGGTTGTCGATCCGCGATTCGATGGGAGGGGCGGGGCGTCAGGCGGCCCGCAAGCGGATCCGCGCGATTTCACCGGGACAATTGAACCGAACCGTCAGGTTGCCGCCGCCGATGCCGCGGCTGGTATAACCCTGCATCCCGTCCAGGCGCCATGGCCCGGAGGCCAGGCGGCGATGGCTGTCGAGCGCGGTCAGAACCGGCCGCCGTCCGGGCAGGCAGATCTGTCCGCCGTGCGTGTGGCCGCAAAGATAAACGTTGCACCCGGCGCCCGCCGCTTCGGTCGCCAGATCGGGGGTGTGCACCAACGCGATCCTGAACCCGGTGGGCGCGTCGCGCAGGGCCTTGCGGGCCTCGTCCGTATAGAAAAGGTGGACGTCGTCGGTGCCGGTCAGGTGAAGGCGGGTATCGCCCCGGCCGATGCCAATGGTTTCGTTCAGCAGCATGGTCACGCCCATGCCCTCCAGCAGATCGAGCATGCGGTGGGAATCGTGGTTGCCGAGGATGCCCACGATTCCGTCGCGCACGCGCAGGCGGCGCACGATCGGCGCCATCAACGCTGCGGTGGTTTCCGGCGTGCCGAGCATGACGGTCTGGTAGTCGCCCGTCAGCACGGCCAGATCGCCGTCCAGGGCCGCCAGCTTTTCGCACACGATCTCCACCAGTTCGGGCGCGCCGTCGAAATGAAAATCGGAAAGATGCAGGATCGTGTAGCCGTCGAGGCCGGGGGGCAGCCCCGGGCACGGCATGTCGACCTCAGTCGTTTCCAGGACCAGCCCGTTCCGCAGGCCGCGCCCCAGCATGCCCGTCGCCCGCAGCACCGTCCGGATGGCCGGCACGAAACGCCAGGTCGGCCGATACGGCTTCAGTCCCTGCGGCGTCGTCCGATGCCCGGACGTCTCCATGGCCATGCGCCGCGCGCGCCACGCGGCGCGCCGGTCATCGGCGGAAGGGGATACGGACGCCGTTTTTTCCATGCGCCTGTTTAGCACGGCCGGTCACGATGAAGCGCCGAAAAACGCGGCGGGTTTGGAAAGGCGATGGTGAGGGGGCCGTGTTCGCCACGAATTTTCCCCCGAGATTGTCCATGGCGGGTTTGAGGACGAGGGCGGAGAGGAGATTCACGACGATCAGGCGAGGCTGTTCAGGGATAAGGCTAAACATTAGTGCTTGGGGCAATTATCAGCACAATTATGTGGGCCAACAACGCTCGTGCTGTATTGCCGGTTCATGTCAATGTTGATCCGGTGCGTGAACTGTGTCGTGTGGATAAGGGATTTTTCGAATGCATCAGCGTAGATGACTTCAGCTATGACGTATTTACCAAGTGTCTGTTTTTGGATGCGGTTAAATTCATTTTCGTTAATGATGCAAACTTGCAATCCGCTCGGTTGTTTATGGCAGAGGGCAATGACTGAAAAATTATCTTTACTTCCAAACCATTCCGGCAATTCCGTCGGGGTGGGTTTGCCGTCTCTACAAGCCACCCGTATTTTCGGCTGCAAAACTTGGGTATTTCCAGTGTTTACAACCGTTATGCCTATTCCCCATACCGAATTCCCGTCGCCGGTTTTGTCTGCTCTCAAAATAATTTTTTCAAAATAAACAGCCGCTTGGTTGATAGCACGTTGGGTTTGGTCGCTTTTCCAAGCGATATAAGCTGTTCCTCCAGCAATTACGACAGCAGCGGCCGTGAAAAAAGCTATTGCCAGAGTAGCGTTCGTAAGTCGCCGAGACTGTTTTTGCTGAGCGGGTTCTTTCTTTTTTTTGGCGCAATATTTTTCAAGGCAACCCAATCGGACAAGCCAGCATAGCTTTGCGTTGCCACTGTCTTGTTGGGAATTGGAGGCGGGGGAATCGTCGCCCAAGGAATAATCCTGATGCTGGAAAATAATTGGTGACTGCGGAGTTTAGTAACCGCGAATGGCCACTCCAAAAACATCGCACGTTTTGGATTATTATATCGGAACTGAAACTCCACGACGCATAAGTGATCCGATAAGCCAACGATCACTATCTAGCTGACTTTCACACGTCTTTAATCAGACGCCAATTGCTTCCCGGCATGAAGGTTAATGCAGCAGCTTGAACAGTTGCAGTATCGCCATCATCAAGAAAACGAAGGCGAATGTGTTGGCTATTTTCAAGCGTGCTTTCGACCTTAGCGTGGCGGAAACGGCCGTTGGCCATCTCCGATCCCCAAATCTGTCCGACTAGAGGTATTTGCATGGGCTTCTCCTACATGTGTTCTGGTAACTGAGACAATTCCGATTATGTGCCGCCTCTTGACAGTTCCTACATTAGGAGTATATACGTTCCTTTTTCGTTCTGTCAACGAAGAAGGGAGCGGACGGCCGTGCGCTGGTGTTTATGCGTCCTTCGGCGGGTCTACGCCTCTCCTTCGACGTTGCTCAGGATGAGGCGCTAAAGGACGAGGCGTGGCGAAACATTATTGTTTGCAAGGCCTTGTCGCACCGAAGCAACGCCGCCCCGATGGCAAAGGGTGACAAAGGGTGACAAAAGATGACAAAGGATGACGGCGTCGAAAAAAATTCCGTCGCCGATTCAGTTGGATCAAAGGGTTATGCCGAAAGGGCCGGTTGAAACCGCGATGAAACCGCCGCGAAACGCATCGAAACCGTATCGCAATGCGCCGGCGGCCGCGCCGTCAGCGCGGCGACGGGGCCTCGGGCGTTTCCGGCGGCGCGGCGGCGTCGGCCTTGCGCACGGCGGCGCGCAGGTCCGCGAGCCGGTCGCGGAAGCCCTGGCCGTCGCCGTAATCGACGAAGCCGCGATAGCGCGGGTGCGGCGAGCGCACCCGGAGCGCGTGCTTGATCGGGCACCAGTATTGCTCGGTGCGGCTGGCGGTCTCGCGCGCGTAGGCGATGACGCCGTTGCCGTAGCCGCAAAACGCGCAGTTCAGTTTCTCGATGCCGTTGAGGTAGGCGAGGCGGTGGCGGTCGACGATCACGTAATCGGCGCGCCGCGCCCGTTCCATGCCCCAGGCCGGAAAGCACACGCGCAGGTAAAGCCAGACGCCGAGATCGAGCAGCGCGAGCGGCACGATCAGGCCGTAGACGAACGGCGCGACGATGAAGCTGGTGAGCGGCGAGGTGCGCAGGAACGTCAGCAACCCCATCTTGATCCGCCGGTGGCGGCGGACGACCTCGTCCTCGAACACGGCCCGCTGCTTTTCGATCCGATAGCGGAATTGCGCGCGCTGCGATTCCAACTTGCGTTCGATTTCGTCCTCCAGGCGGACCAGGCGCCGTACCAGATCGTCAATCTCGGTTTGCATGGGGTGTCCAATCCGGCGCGAAGGGAAGGCGGGCGCGCGTCCGCCGGCGGAGTGTATCGGCCGGCGGGGCGGGCGCCGCATGAATTCGCGGGCGCGGAAAAGCCGATCGATGACGATCCGAACCGCCGCCAAAGCCGATAAATGACGATAAATGACGATGAATGATGACAGTTTCGATGTTTTTTCGGGCGGTTTCTTTTCCGATCAAAGGTTTGGGCGGAAAAAACGCGATAAAATCGTGCCGGAAACGATGCGAATCGCGTTTCTTTCGTCGCCCGCCGCGCCGGAGTTCGTTCCGTGATCCTGCTGTTCACCGATTTCGGTTGGGCCGGGCCCTACGTCGGGCAGATGAAGGCGGTGCTGGCGCGCGCGGCGCCGGACGTGCTCGCGGTCGACCTGATGCACGACGCGCCGGCGCACGACCCCAAGGCCGCGGCCTATCTGCTGGCGGCGCTGCTGCCCGAGATCGCGCCCGGCGACACGGTGCTGGGGGTGGTCGATCCCGGCGTCGGCGGGCCGCGCCCGGCCATCGTCGCCAAGGCCGGCGGGCGCTGGTTCGTGGGGCCCGACAACGGCCTGTTCGACATCGTCGCGCGACGCGGCGGCGACGTGCCGACGGCGTGGGAAATCATGTGGCGGCCGGAACGATTGTCCGCCAGCTTCCACGGCCGCGACCTGTTCGCGCCGGTCGCCGCGCGCATCGCCCGGGGCGACGTGCCTAAACCGGAACCGGGCGCGACGCCGTGGGCGGAACCGCGCCGGCGCTGGTCGGCCGCCGGGCGCGACTGGCCGGAAGACCTGGCCGAGATCGTCTACGTCGACGGCTTCGGCAACGCCATGACCGGGTTGCGCGCGCCGAGCCTGTCAGCTTCTTGTCAGATTGCGCTGCCGAACGGCGACATACTGGCGCATGCAGAAATATTTTCGGCGGTGCCGCCGGGGCAGGGGTTTTGGTACGAAAACTCATGTGGATTGGCCGAAATCGCGGTCAATCGCGGGCGCGCCGACGCGGTTTTCGGACTAAAGATCGGCGATCGGGTGCGGGTGACGGATCGTTAGTCGAAGCGGCGGCGGCTGCACGGAATTGCGTCAAGATTCCTGTGACATCGGTCACTGCACGCCATATATAAAGGGCTTACGGCTATCCCCGATCCCGACGGATTGAATGGGTATCGCCGGCCCGGTGCGGACACGACCCACCGTTCGTCTCGGGCCGCGGAGAGGTTTGCATGGCGTTGAAGATCAAGTTCTGGGGCGTTCGCGGCAGCATCGCCTGCGCGTCGCCGGATCACATCCGTTACGGCGGCAACACCAGTTGCCTGGAAGTCTTCGCCGGCGACCATCGCTTCATCCTCGACGCCGGCACCGGCATCCGCACGCTCGGCCAGGAATTCTTCAAGGCCGACGTGAAGGACATCCACCTGCTGCTGACCCACACCCATTGGGACCACATCAACGGCTTCCCGTTCTTCGGGCCGGCCTACGACCCCAAGCGCACGGTGCGCATCATGGCCGGGCACTTGTTGCAGCACGACGGCAAGATCCGCGAAGTGCTCTCGACCCAGATGCACAACCCGATGTTCCCGGTGCCGCTGGAGACCATGCGCTCGCAGATCACGTTCGAGGACTTCAACGCCGGCGAGACGTTCGAGCTTTATCCCGACACGACGATCAAGACCGCGCCGCTGAACCATCCGAACGGCGCCACCGGCTATCGCATCGAGCACGGCGGCAAGGCCATCGTCTACATCACCGACACCGAACACGTGCCGGGCAAGCCCGACCAGAATATTTTGGGCCTGATCGAAGGCGCCGACGCGGTGATCTACGACAGCACCTACACCGAGCAGGAATTTCCCAACCGCATCGGCTGGGGCCATTCGACCTGGAACGAGGGCATGAACCTCTGCAAGGCGGCGGGCGCCAAGCGGCTGGCGATCTTCCACCACGACCCGGACCACAACGACGACTTCATGGACAAGCTCGGCGCCGAGGCCAAGGCCGTGTGGTCGGAAACCGTGGTCGCCCGCGAGGGCATGGAAATTTCCGTTTAGGCGATCGGTCAGTTGGCGGCGGGCGCGGCCGGCGGTTCGGCGGGCGTTGCCGGTTCCTGCGGCGGCGTGGCCGGCGCGGGCGCGGTCCCTTCGGCCGGCGGCGTCTGGCCCGGTTGAACCGGGGGCTGGCCGGCCTTCTCGCGGGCTTCCTGTTCCTTGGCGGCCCGTTCGGCGGCGGCCTTGGCGGCTTCGGCGGCGGCTTCCTTGGCCCGCTTTTCCTCCAGCTTCATGAGGAAGCGCTGCCGGTTCTTGATGTCCATCGGGTAGACCTCGAGGGTCACGCGCCGGTTGGCCGCCTGGTTCTCGGGGATCGGCTTGCCGGCCTCATCGCGGTGCGGCACCTTCGGCCGGGTCTCGGCGTAGCCGACCGCCTTGAGGCGTTCGGCGTCCATGCCCTTGCCGATGAAGAAGCGTACGACCTCGGTGGCGCGGGCGGTCGACAGTTCCCAGTTCGACGGGAAGCGGTCGGTGGCGATGGGGATGTCGTCGGTGTGGCCTTCGACGTCGACGAAGTAGAGCTGGTACTTGTCGCCGTTGAGGGACTCGAAGATCTTGGTCAGCACCGGGAGCGCCTGCTCGCGGATTTCGGCCGAGCCCGCCTTGTAGAACGCCGAGCTCAAGAGTTCGATCGAGATGCCCTTGTCGGTGCTTTCGACGTTGACCACCTGGTCGGCCTGCTGCTGGTAGACGATGTCCTGGACGTCGATCTTCAGCAGCGAGATCGGGCTTTGCGTCTCGCGCCTGCCGAGCTCGTTCTTGATGCCGGCGGCGACCTGCTCGAAGGTCGGGATGTCGATCTTGGAGAAGGAGACCAGCATGACGAAGAACGCCATCAGCAGCGTGATGGCGTCGGCGTAGGTCGTCAGCCAGTCCTCGGCTTCTTCTTCGTCTGGTACGGTCGGCGGTGGCGGCAAGGCTCCGTCCCTTCGTTTCGGCCGGGGCCGGGACTACTTCTTCATCTTGTCGATGTTGAAATGGATCGCCGGATCCAGGTAGCTGTTCATCTTGTCCTGGATGTAGCGGGGGCTCTTGCGGTCGGCCAGCAGCACCAGGCCTTCGGCGACCAGGTAATTGCGGAAGCGCACGATCTGCTCGCGCTGCATGATCTTGGAGGCCGCCGGCATGAAGATCCAGCGCGCGAACAGCACGCCGTAGAGCGTGGTGATGAGCGCGATGGCCAGCGCGGGCCCCAGCGCCGTCGGGTCGTCGCCCATCTTGTCGAGCATGACCACCAGGCCGACCAGGGTGCCGACCATGCCGAAGGCGGGCGACGCCGATCCCATCGCCTTCAGGATCGACACCTGGACCGTGTTGCGGCCGAACGAGGTTTCGATGGCGTTGGTGAGGATCTCGCGGACCTCGGCGCCGGTGTAGCCGCTGATGACGACCTCGATGCCGAACTTCAGGAACTTGTCGCCCTTGACCGCCTTCTTGGCCTCGGCCTCGAGCGCGGGGATGCCGCTCTTCTGCACCAGGTAGGCCCATTTGATGATGCGGCCGACCTCGCTCTTGAGCACGTTGCGGCCGATCGAGGCGCTGAACGTGATTCGCCCGATTAGCTTCAAGGACAGGATGACGTAGCGGGCCTCGTAAGAAATGAATGTCGCGGCCATGGTGCCGCCGAACACGATGACGAAGCTGGGCGCGTCCAGGAACACCCAATAATTGTCGGTGCTGGAGCCGACCGCCCAAGCGAACAGGCCGAGCGAAAAGATCAACCCAAGGATTGTCGGGATTGACATCGACTGACTTAGACCCCCTGTCGCCCGTCGGCGCCGTACGCCGTCTGGCCGAATCCCCGATGTGGAATCCGACGCCGACTCCTTATAGCCAGTATAAGGTTAAAATTAAATGACTGGGTCGGATACCGGTCTCCGGACGCGAATTCGGGCGGATCAGCGCTCACGGAAGGCTTCGTGCCTAAGCTTCAGGACCGGCGCCACCAGGTATTGCACGACCGATTTGGTTCCCGTGTGAATGTCGATGGTCGCCTGCATGCCGGGCGTGATCGGCAGCTCGCCCGAGCGGCGGCCGAAGTAGGTTTTCTCCGGCTGCACCACGACCCGGAAGAACACGTTGCCCTTTTCGTCGGTGGTCGAGTCCGGCGCCACCAGCACGACGCGCCCCTCGAGGCCGCCGTAGCGGGCGTAGTCGTAGGTCGACACCCGGATCAAGGCGCTCTGGCCGCGCTCGACGTAGCCGCGGTCGGTCGGGTTCAGTTTCGATTCGATCACCAGGTTGTCGCCGGTCGGCACGATTTCCAGAATCGGCTCGCCGGGCTTCACCACACCGCCGATGGTGTTGACCTTCATGTTCTTGACGATGCCGTTGTTGGGGCTCTTGATCTCGGCGCGCAGGCCCTGGTCGGTGGCCTGGTTCAGAAGCTCGACGACGCGGGCGATTTCCTGGTCGGTCTTGGCGAGCTCTTCCTGCGCTTCGCGGCGGAACTTGAGGTCGCCTTCCTTCAGCCGCTGGGTGATTTCCTCGACGGCGGCCCTGGCCCTCGGGACCGAGGTCGCGAGCGTCAGCGACTCGCCCTCCAGGCTTTCGACTTCGGCTTCCAGTTTCAAGTGCTCCATCTTTGCCGTCAGCCCGGACCCCAGCAGCGATGCCGACATCTTCAGACGCTCGCGCGCCAGTTCCAGATTCCGGTTGGTGGCCTTGCGCTTGGAATCCAGTTCCTTCGCTTCGAGTGTCTTTTGCTGTACTTGTGAGCGGAGCACGATCAGCGTCGAATCCAATTCGCGCTTGCGCGCGTCGAACGCCTGGCGTTGCGCCGAAACCAGACCGGGACGCCGGGCCGAGATGTCGGCCGGGAAGCGCAACGGCTTGCCTTCGGCTTCGGCCTCGAGGCGGACGCGAACCAATTGGAGGCCGTCGAGGCGGACCTTCAGTTCCTCGCGATTGGTGCCGCTGGTGGCGAGATCGAGCAACAGCAGCGGATCGCCTTCTTTCACCGTATCGCCTTCGCGGACGAATATCTCCTTCACGATGCCGCCTTCCAGGTGCTGGATGACCTTGACCTTGCCCATCGGCACGACCTCGCCGTTGGCGACCGCGACTTCGTCGAGTCTGGCGAAGTTGGCCCAAATCAGCGTGGCGGCCATCATGATCATGGCCGGCCAGGCAACCACCCGCCAACTCGGGATGGGGTTGCCGACGAGCATCGCATCGAGACGGGTCGTCATGACTTCCTCTCCGCCGGGGTCCTTGGCCTAGACTTGGGCATCGCCGCCGCGGTTTCGACGTCGTCGGAAAACAGTGCCGAGGCGGTGCCCGTCTTGAACATGTCGGCCATGGTACTCCCTTGCGACGGCGTACGGAACAGGCCGTCCTTGGCCGGGCGCCGGGCTTCCCGGGCCGGCTCGGTAGCGGGCGGCCGCGCGGCCGGCTTGGGCGGCGGGGCGCCGGTTGCGCCGTCCGGCCGGGACGGCTTGGCCACGGGCCGCGTCAGCATGTCGGTCCAGGCCGCATCGCCACTGGCGGCGGTGACTTCCGGGCGAGGGCGGTCCTTGCCGTTGCCGGAATCGTGCGCCGCGGCCTTCTTTGCCGCGCCCTGGTCTGGCGCCGGTTTGGGCTTCTGTCTGGCCTTGTCGTCGCGCTGCGGCGGTTCGACGACATCGAGCCAAGCCGAAGGATTCGCTTGCCCGTCGGGGAGCATGGCTTCGAAACGCTCGGCGGCCGAAGGCCCGCTGCCGGCAAGATGAATGGGCGTGCGGTTTATATCCTCGATCGAACGGTATGGATCGGCCGAGGGCGGCGGCGCGACGACTTTTGGTGCGGCCGGTGGCGCGACGGGAGCGGCCACGGACGACTGCGGCGGCGGTGTCGGCGCCTTGGCGGCCGGCGGCGGCTGTTGCGCGGGCGGAGGTGGCGGCATGGCCGGTGGCGCAGGCGTCTGGGTGCCGTGCACAAATCGCTTGGGCGGCGATGGCGCAAACGCGGCGTATGGATCGTCGGTCGACGAATGCGGCTTCCTCGCGGCGGGGGCTTGCGATGGCGGAAGGGCGGGAGCCACTGGCGGCGGAGCGGGTTTCGGCGTGGCGGCAGGGGGCGCCGCCGCTACGGGCGGCGCCACTTTGGGGGCCGGCGCCGGCGCGGACGGTGCCGCTGCGCCTTGGGGCGGCAACGGCTTCGGCAGCGGGCCGGGCTTCAGGCGAGGGCGCGCTGAGTCTGCCGTTCCGGGCGGCTTCGGCGGGGCCGCGTCGGCAGTGCCTCCGCCGCCGCCCGCGGCGGGCATCGGTGCCGTCTGCGGCATGTGCGGCCGCTCCTTCCGCGCATCGCTCGTTGGTGCCGGTTGCGACAGGGATGCGGTCGATTCAGGTTCCGGCGGCCGAATGCGTACACGCGGCGGTTCCTGCGCTGCCTCGGCCGTCGCCTTGGGCTGCGATCTTTGGGGCGGCTGAACGGGCTGAACGGGCGGTTGCGACAAACGCGGGCGCGGCGGTTGCGCTGCCGGTGCGGGCGGCGGCGAGACTTCGGGCTGCGGCATGCTCGGCGGCAGTTTAGGGCGCGCCGGAGTTGGCGGCGCCACAGGCGCCCCGACTTCGCGGCGTTCGCCGCCGACGGCATCGCGAGGCGTCGGCGGCACGGCGGCGGCGCCTGCGGGAAGAGGCGGCGGCGGAACGGCCGCGCGGGGCGGTGGTGGGGGCATGTGCGGTAGCGGCGGCCGAGGCGGCGGCGCACCGGCGGCGGATGGCTTTACCGATGGCGGCAACGGCGGTCCGGCGGCGGAAGGTTGCGGACGGGGTATCGCCGGCGCGATTGCCGGCGGCGGCGCCCCCACCGACAGCACCGGCTCCGGTTTCGGCGCCGGGCTTTGCCCGAAAAGCCGGGGCAGGATTTCCTTCGACGGACCGGCCAGCGCGACCTTGCCGCGATCCAGCGCGACCAAGTCGTCGCAAGCGGCCAGCAGGATCGGGCTGTGGGTCACGATGATGACGGTGCGTTCGCGTCCGATTTCGGCCAGGGTCGTGCGCAATTCCTGTTCAGCCTGGCGGTCGAGACTGCTCGAAGGTTCGTCCAGCATGACGATCGCCGGCTCGCCGACCAGCGCGCGGGCGATGGCGATGCGTTGGCGCTGGCCGCCGGAAAGCCGACGGCCGGCTTCGCCGATATCGGAGGCGTAGCCGTCGGGCAGATCGATGATGAAGTGATGCACGCCGGCCGCGGTCGCCGCCTTGATGACTTGCTCGTCCGTCGCGTCAGGCACTCGATAGGCGATATTGTCGCGCACGGTCCCGGCGAACAGCACGCAATCCTGCGGCACGTATCCCATCCAGGTCGCGAGTTCGGCGCGCGTGAACTGGGCGATGTCGGCGCCGTCGATGAGAACGCGGCCGCTGGTCGGCCGGTAAAGGCCGAGCAACAGCTTCATCAGGGTGGTCTTGCCGCTGCCGTTGCGGCCGACCAGGGCGTGGATGCCGCCGGCCTTGATGACGATGGAAACGCTGTCGACGACGGGCGCCAGGTCCTTGGCGTAGGTGAAGGTCACGGCTTCCGCGGTCAGCTCGCCCCTGGGTCGTCCCAGCTTGACCTCGCTTTCCTGGCGTTCGCCTTCGCTGCTGAAAACCTCGCCTAGGCGGTCGACGGATTGCTTGAATTGGCTGAAGGAGCGCCACTGTCCGACCAACTGATTCAGGGGGCCGAGCAGGCGGCCGCTGAGCATGTTGGCGGACACCAGCGCGCCCATCGTCATCAGTTGGGTGATGATGGCGATCGCGCCGACCGAGGTCATGGCAATGGTCGTGATCATGGTCAGCGACGCGCCGATGTTCTGGAACGTGTCGGTCTTGCTGCCGCGCGCGATGGCGTTCTCGATGTTCTCGGCGTGCTTTTCCTCCCACAGCGGCCCCATGGTGCGGTCGAGCGCGAGCGCCTTGATCGTCGAGCGTCCGGCGATCATTTCCGCGATCAGGCCGTCGCGGGTCATCGAGCTGTCGCGTTCCTGCTTGTTGGCGCTCGCCATGGCGCCGGCCGAGCGCCAGGCGACGAACATGAAGGCCGGCAGGACAATAAGCAGGACCCAGGCGATCGGCGCCGCGACCGCGAGAATGACGCCGAGGAAGATCAACGCGAACGGTATGTCGCAGATCAGGATGGCGGACGAGCCCGAGAGCGTGTTACGGACCACGTCGACGTCGCGGAACAGCGCCTGCCAATGGTTGGCGTTGCGGCCTTCGAGCGTCTGCAGCGGCAACGACATGAATTTCTGAAACAGCCGTCGCCCGACCTCGACATCGACCCGGAGCGCGACCGTCTGCATGATGCGGGAACGGGCCTGGCGCAGCACGAAATCGAAGATCAGCACGACGAGCATGCCGATGACGAGGCCTTGGAGCGTGCTGAAGCCGCGGTGTCCGATGACGCGGTCGTAGACCTGCATCGTGAAGATCGGCAGCGCCAGCGCGACCAAATTCACGAAAAAAGACATCGCCAGAACTTCAAGGAAGATCGGGCGTAGGGGCTTGAGAAACGGTCTGAGCCAGGCTCGTTTCGAGGAATCGCTCATCGGGCCGAGACTATACTTGTCCTTTCCCGTTGATTCCACACAATGTTGGGGCAAGGGATGGCATTGGGGACAAGAATTGGGGCTGTCGCTTGCCGGTTTCGCGCCGGATCGGATTTGCGCCTTGACCCCGTCCAGGGCCCCTTGGTCTAGTAAGCGGTGGGGACGCCGCAGACGGGAATGCGGCGAATCGGGGGCGTTGGTCGGGCCATGGGCAAGTTCTTCAAGAAGGCATTCAGCCTCGACCGCCTGATGGGCGTCGCCGTGCTGGCCGGGTTCGTCGCCCTCTATGTCATTGGACCGTATCCGGTCGAATACCTGCGCCTCAAGACATTCGACTATTACCAGCAGTTGAAGCCACGAGCGATTCCGCCGCGCGATCAACAGCCTGCGGTCATCATCGATCTGGACGAGACATCGTTGTCCGAAATCGGTCAATGGCCCTGGCCGCGGGTCACCATCGCGCAGATGGTCCAGAACTTGATGCAGCTTGGCGCCTCGCTGGTTGCCTTCGACGTCGTGTTTCCCGAATCGGACCGGATGAATCCGTCCAGCGTCGCCCAGACGCTGCCCGGCCTGGATCCGGAAACGAGAGAAAAGATAGCCAAGCTGCCGAGCGGCGATGCGATCTTCGGGCAGGTCATCAAGCGCAGCCGCGTCGTGCTCGGTCAGGCCGGTTATTGGGACGAAGCGCCCGAGAAGCCGTCGCCGCCGGTGCCGTCGTCGGTCGGCATTCGGACCAGCGTGCCGGGTATCGACGGCAAGAAAATATTGGCGAAATACCTGCCCAACTTCAAATCGTTGGTGCGCAACGTGCCCGAGATCGAGCCCATGGCCGCCGGCCGGGGGATCTTTTCGCTGGTACCCGAGCCGGACGGTATCGTGCGCCGGGTGCCGACGTTGTTCATGTACAAGGGCGAAACCTATCCGTCGCTTTCGGTCGAAATGCTGCGCGTCGCCACCGGGCGCCAGACGCTGGCCATCCTCGTGGGACCTGTCGGCATCGAACAGATGAAGGTAACGCCGCGTTTCCAGATCCCAACCGACAACCTGGGTCGCGTATGGCCTTATTTTTCGAAGAGCGACAAGTCGAAATACGTGCCGGCCAAGGACGTCTTGGCCGGAACCGTCGATCCGTCCCGGATCAAGGGTCGAATGGCGATTGTCGGCACTTCGGCGGTCGGTCTTCTCGATATTCGCGCCACGCCGACCGAGCCGGTCATTCCTGGGGTCGAGGTGCACGTCCAGATGATCGAGACGGCGGCGTCGCAGCAGTATCTTGACCGCCCGGGAATTATAAACGGCGCCGAAATCAGTCTACTGGTGTTCGGCGGCCTGCTGATGATCATCCTGGTCCCGGTGATCGGCGCCAAATGGACGCTATTGCTGTTTCTTACGGTTGCCGGCGGCGCCATCGGAACGTCGTGGTACCTGTTCACGGAAAAGCGCCTGCTTTTCGATGCCGGCTACGCGGTCATCTGTATTCTGCTGCTGTACACGATGCTGACCTACACCGGCTACGCCAAGGAAGAGGCGCAGCGACGCCAAGTGCGATCGGCGTTCGGCTTCTACCTGTCGCCGGCCATGGTCGAAAAACTGGCCGAGGATCCGAGCGGCCTCAAGCTCGGCGGCGAAACCCGGAACATGACCATGCTGTTCGGCGACGTGCGAGGGTTCACCTCGATTTCGGAACTGTTCGACGCCCAGGGCCTGACCAAGCTGATCAACAAGCTTCTGACGCCCTTGACCGGCGTGATTCTCGGTTTGCAGGGCACGGTCGATAAGTACATGGGCGATTGCATCATGGCCTTCTGGAATGCGCCTCTCGACGACGCGGATCACGCTCGTCACGCCTGCAAGGCGGCTCTCGATATGAACGCGCTGATGATCCCATTGAACGAACAGCTGGAGGCTGAAGCGAAGGAAGAGGGTCGCAAGCACATTCCCTTGAAAATCGGCATCGGCGTCAATTCGGGCGACGTGGTCGTCGGCAACATGGGATCGGATCAACGCTTCGATTATTCGGTGTTGGGCGACAACGTCAACCTGGCGTCGCGGCTGGAAGGGCAGTGCAAGACCTACGGCGTCGATACGGTGATCGGCGAAAACACGGAAGAGAAGGTGCGCGATTTCGCGGTCCTCGAACTCGACATGATCAAGGTCAAGGGCAAGTCCGCGGCGGTTCGTGTCTTTACCGTGCTCGGCGACGAGCAGGTCGCGATAACGCCGGAATTCTTGGCCCTGAAAAAGCAGCACGAGGGCATGCTGGCGGCCTACCGCGAGCAGAAATGGGAAACCGCCAAACTGAAGCTGAATGCCGCGCGGGCCAAGATGAACGGCTTCAAGATGGGCGATTTCTACGATATCTACGCGGAACGGATCGCCGAGTTCGAGGCCAATCCGCCGGGCGAGGGGTGGGACGGCGTCTACACCGCGACCAGCAAGTGATTTCGTGTCTTACGGCGCGGCCGGCGGATTGCCTTCGCCGCCGAGATCGAGCGTGACCTCCACGACATCTTCGCCCATCAAAGTCTGTTCCTCGAATCCCAGGGTCTTCGCAAGCTCGCGCATGCGCGGATTGTCTTTCATGATCTGACCGACGATGCCTCGAGTGCCGCGCCCGCGGCAGTAGTCGATCATTTTTTCCAACAGCCTGTATCCGAGCCCTTGTTGCGCCTGATCGGAGCGGATGACGATGGCGAACTCGGCGCGTTCGTTGTCGGGGTCCGTCACGGTGCGCACGACGCCCAACGTTTCGCGCCCGCCACCCGGCTTTTCGGCGCTGGCGATGAACGCCATTTCGCGGTCGTAATCGATCTGCGTGAAGCGGGCCATTTCGGTGTGAGGCAGTTCCTTGA
>CAZDFF010000063.1:3364-15013 GCA_964504425.1 uncultured Hyphomicrobiales bacterium | reverse complement strand
GGGAGGAAGGAATGGCGTTCTATCTGGCGCGGGCCAAGCTGTCGCAGCAATTCATGAACGCACTGGTCGAACGGCCCGAGGACCGGTTCATCAAGACGACCAAGCTGCTGAAAAGCATCGGCGGCCGATTGCACAATTACTTTTTCACCTTCGGGCAGTACGACATCGTGCTGATCTACGAACTACCGGACAACGTGACGGCGGCATCCCTGTCGATGGTGCTGAGCGCCGCCGGCACCGTGACCGAGGTCGAGACCACGCCGCTGCTGACCATGGAAGAGGCCATCGACGCCATGCGCACGGCGGGCGAGACGGTCGGCGTCTACCAGCCGCCGGGCCGACTCCGGCGTCCGGACAGGCCGCAAAAACCGGTGAAAGCGTCGAAAAAGGCGCGTTAAAGGTTCGGGCCGCCATCGGTCATGCTATCGTCGCCGGATCTCCACGGAAGAAAGGATCCGACCGATGCTCCGCCGCCAGAACCTGAACGTCGCCAAATCCGACACCAAGAACATCGGTGCCCTCGCCAAAAAAGGCGTGGCGGCGGCGTTCTGCGACGCGGTCAGGGTCGAAACCTCGGACGCCGTGTTCCTGTCGATTTCCGGCCAGACCCCGATCGACGACGAGGGCCGCACCGTCGGCACGACCATGGCCGAACAGACCCGTCAGGTGCTGGAACGGATCAAGCGGATCGTCGAACACGCGGGCGGCACGATGCGGGATATCGTGCGCGTCCGCGTCTACGTCACCGACATCGGCGCCGAGGCGCTTTCCGAGGTGCACCGCGTCCGCAACGAATACTTTCCGCCGGACGCCAAGCCCGCCAGCACCCTGGTGCAGATTTCCGGCATCATCCGCCCCGGCGCGATGATCGAAATCGACGCCGACGCGGTGCTGGCGAAGTGAAACGGGCGCCGGACGGGCCTTACTTTTCGATGTCGTCCAATCGGGCTTCGAGCGCCTTCACCAGCGTCTTCATCACCTTGATCCGGGCGAACGGCTTGTCGTTGGCCTCGATCAGCGTCCATGGCGCGATCGAGGTCGACGTGCGATCCACCATGTCGCACACGGCGGACTCGTAGGCGTTCCATTTCTTGCGATTGCGCCAATCGTCGTCGGTGAGCTTGAATTTCTTGAACGGGGTCTTCTCGCGCGCCTGAAATCGCTTCAACTGTTCGTCCCGGTCGATCGCCAGCCAAAACTTGACGACGACGATGCCGTGCCGCGTCAGGTCCTGCTCGAAATCGTTGATCTCGGTGTAGGCGCGGAACCAATCGGTCTCGGCCACCAGGTTTTCCACCCTTTCGACCAGCACGCGCCCATACCAGGATCGGTCGAAGATCGTGAAGAACCCATGCTTCGGCGCGTGCCGCCAGAATCGCCACAAGTACGGTTGCGCCCGCTCCTCTTCGCTCGGCGCCGCGACCGCTACGGTTTTATAGAATCGCGCGTCGAGCGCACGGGTAACGCGGCGGATCGCGCCGCCCTTGCCGGCGGCGTCGTTGCCCTCGAACACGCACACCACCGCCGCGTCCTGCTTGAACCGCGGATCGCGCGAAAGGCGGTTCAGGCGGCCCTGCCATTTTTCCAGGTCGCTCTCGTATTTCTTCTTGCCGACCTTCTGGCTTAGGTCGAGCGTCCGGATCACGTTCAACCCGTCGATCGGCGGCGGCATCGACGCGCGGTGGGGTACGCGAGGCACCGCCGGCATGTCGAGGCGCGCGCGCAGGGCGGCCAGGATCTGGCGCCCGACCGACAGCGCCCGATAGTTCGGATCGACCCCCGGCACGACCCGCCACGGCGCCTCGGGCGTCGAGGTCTTGCGCAGGAACGGTTCCGACACCCGCACGAATTCGTCGTAGCGGCGAAAATGCTTCCAATCCTCCTTGGTGACACGCCAGCGCGTGTCCGGATTTTTTTCCAGCGCCGCCATACGCTTCTTTTGCTGCGCCTTGGAAAGATGGAACCAGAATTTCAACAGCAGCACACCTTCGTCGGTCAGCATTTTCTCGAAGCGCAGGATTTCGCCGGTGCGCTGCGAGAACGCGCTGGCGCTCATCGCGCCGGCGACGCGATCGAGGATCGGCATGGTGTGCCAGGCGCCGAAGAAGACGCCGATCTTGCCCTTGGGCGGCAGCGCCCGCCAGAACCGCCACATGCGGGGGTGCGCCTGTTCCTCGTCGCTCGGCGGCGGAAAGCCGGAAACCTCGATGTGGCGCGGATCCATCCACTCGTTCAGCAGGTTGACGGTCTCGCCCTTGCCGGCGCCGTCGACCCCGGCGATCAGGATCAGGACGGCGAATTTCCCGTCCCGCAGCAAGTCGTACTGGGCCTGGAGCAGCGCCTCGCGCAACCGGCGCTCGTGGCGGCTGTAGGTCGCCTTGGAAACCTTATGGTCGAGGTCGGCGGCTTCGAACATGATCTGCCGTCATTTCACCGGCGGCACGTCGAGGCGGCAGACGATCCCGGCCAGTTTCTCGTCGAGCGGCGGATAGTATTTCAGCACCAGCGGATCGTGGCCGGGCACGATGTGGTCCTCGCTGTCGGCCAGGGCGCGCAGGCGGTCCCAACCTTCGATCATCTTGCCGACGTGGAGCACGATGGGAAACGGGTTGACTAGGTCCTTGTTGGCGTAGACGTGGCAGGCGTCCGACGCGATCACGACCCAGCCCCGCTTGGTCAGCACCCGCACCGACTGAAGCCCGTCGGTGTGGCCGCCGATGTGATGCAGCGAAAACCCGGACGCCAATTCGACGTCGCCGTCGTGGAACACGACCCGGCCGGCGTACACGCGCCGGACCATACCGACCACGTCCTCGACCTCGAATCCGTAATTGAAAGCCTGGTGGCGCATATACCGCCCCGTGGCATACGCCATCTCGCGGTCCTGCAAATGGAACCGCGCGTTGGGAAACAGATCGAAGTTGCCGACGTGGTCGTAATGCATATGGGTCACGATCACGTCCGTCACCGTCGCCGCATCGACGCCGACCAGCGCCAACCCCTCGGCCGGACAGCGATGGAACGTGCGGCCGCGCTTGGCCGCGACCTCGGCCTTGAACCCGGTATCGATGACGTAGGTGCGGGACTTCGACACCGCCGCCCACACGAAATAATCGATCGGCATGGGCCCGTCGTGAATGTCGGTGGGATAGAGGAAGTTGTGCGCCGCGTCGCGATCGTGCGTCGCGTACTTGATCGCGAAGACCTCGAATGTTTCCGGCGCCGGCATCCGCCCCTCCCTGCCCGTTTCGGTGGCAGTCTAGCCGACCGGCCCCCGGTTGCGAACGGGCATTGTCGCCGGTCGCCGACCGCCGCTTTTCCCTAGACCAGTCTCGATATTCCGTCTGTTCCGTCGCCCGGCCGTCGCCTAACGTTCGCTTGGTCGAAATTGCTATTCGGGAGAGGTCAATGCCTATCATCCGCGTCGACGTGCCGGAAGGGCACGGAAGGGAGAAACTGGCGAAGATCTACGACGCCGTCGAGCGTTGGATGATCGCCACCTGGGCGAAGGAACATATCTGGATTTCGATCGGCGAGAAGTTCACGCCGCCGGGCAACAAACAGGTGATCATGACCGTCGACCTGCGCCCCGGCCGCGGCAAGGAGGAAGAGCGATTGCGCGCCCTCTTCGACGGCCTGCAAAAAGAACTGGCCGCCCTGATCGGCACGACGCCGGAAACGATGATCGTGCTGATCCGGTATTTCGAGCAGGGCGCCTGCCTGTCGGGCGGCGATCCGCTGCCGTCGCTCGAGGAATTGACGCCGGCCCTGAAATAACCGGCGGCACCCCCTCGCCCGGGTTACGCGCGCTTCCAGCCGGCGGCGACCACCTTTTCCGGCGGCGGCGGGTTGCCCGGGATCGGTTCCCCGGCCAGTGCCGGATGGCAGCGCTGGTATTGCGGTGGAAAGGCGGCGTTGGCGCCCAACGCCTGCGCCGCGTGCCAAACCCAATGCGGATCGTAAAGCATGCCGCGCGCCAGCGCGACCATGTCCGCTTGTCCCGTCGCGACGATATGTTCCGCCTGCAGCGGATCGGTGATCTTGCCGACCGCCATGGCGGGAAGCCCGGCCTGGCGCCGCACCTCGGCCGCGAACGGCGTTTGATACCCGGGGCCGACGGGGATTTTCTGCTTCGGCGACGAGCCGCCGGACGACACGTCGATGAAGTCGCAGCCGAGCGTCTTCAATTCTTGGGCGAACGCGACCGTATCCTCGATCGCCCAGCCGCCGTCGACCCAATCGGTCGCCGAAACGCGAAGGCCGAGCGGCTTCTCCTTCGGCCAGGCGGCGCGCACGGCCTCGAACACCTCGAGCGGGAACCGCATCCGCCCCGCGCGGCCGCCGCCGTAGCCGTCGGTGCGGACGTTGCTGAGGGGCGACAGGAACTGGTGCAGCAGGTAGCCGTGCGCGGCATGAATCTCCAGCGCCTCGAAGCCGATCCGTGCCGCGCGCGCGGTCGCCTGGACGAACGCCGCCTTGATGCGGGCCAGCGCCGCCGCGTCGGCCGCCTCGGGCGTATGCCAGCCGTCGAAGAACGGCACCGCCGAGGGCGCGACCGTCCGCCACGCGCCTTCGTTCGCCGCCAAGGGCTTGCCGCCGAGCCACGGCAGGTTGGTCGAGGCCTTGCGCCCGGCGTGCGCCAGCTGAATGCCGACCGGCACGTTGCCGTAGCGCTTGCAGAAATCGACGACGCGCTTGAGCGCCGCCTCGTTCTCGTCCGACCACAGGCCGACGCAGCCCGGCGTGATCCGTCCTTCCGGCTCGACGCCGGTCGCCTCGACGAACAGCAGGCCGGCGCCGGAAACGGCGAACTGGCCCAGGTGCATGATGTGCCAGTCGCCGACGGTGCCGTCGGTCGCGGTGTATTGGCACATCGGCGCGACGACGATGCGGTTCGAAAGCTCGAGACCGCGCAGGGCAATGGGCGTGAACAACTGGCTCGGCATGGGGGTTCTTGTCCTCGTTCGTTTTTCGTCGGTGCATTTAGGGAGGCCGGACGCCGGGCGTCAACGCCGGGGTTGTGCCTGCGGGGCACGGCATTGCGTCTTCGAATTCATACGCGAGGGCCGACCGCCCCGGGCTTCATTGAAATATCCGACCGTCGGGATATCGGTTTGGCATCCCCGCCGCGACGTATAGGCTGGTCGTCGGAACGCCGCGTCGCCGCGGATTCATCCCTTTCGTTTTTCGAGGCCGGAGGAATGGAAGCGCACAAGGATACTTCGGACGCCGGTGGCGTCGCCATCGTCGGCGGCGGCCCCGCGGGCTTGATGGCGGCCGAGGTTCTGGTCGCCCGGGGAATTTCCGTGGACCTTTACGACGCCATGCCGTCGCTCGGGCGCAAGTTCCTGATGGCCGGAAAGAGCGGGCTGAACCTGACCCACGCCGAACCGTTCGATGCCTTCGTCGGACGGTTCGGCCCATCTTCGGACATCATCGGGCGGGATCGCTTGTCCGCGATGCTCGGGGTCTTTCCGCCCGACGATGTCCGACGCTGGGCCGACGGTTTGGGGGCGGAGACGTTCATCGGCACCTCGGGCCGGGTGTTTCCCACGGGAATGAAGGCCGCGCCGTTGCTGCGCGCCTGGCTGAAGCGGCTCCGCGCCCGGGGGCTTCGCGTGCACGTTCGCCACAAATGCACCGGCTGGGACGCCGACGGCGCATTGACGTTCGACGCGCCGGCCGGTGCCGTGCAAATCCGGCCCGCCGCCACGATATTGGCGTTGGGCGGCGCAAGCTGGCCCGAACTGGGATCGGACGGCGCCTGGGTATCCTGGCTGCGGGCCCGGGGCGTGGAAATCTCGGCGCTCAAACCGGCCAACTGCGGTTTCGACGCGGACTGGAGCGACCCCATGCGCGGGCGCGGCGAAGGCCGGCCGCTGAAAGGCGTGACCCTGTGCTTCGAAGGCCGCAAGGCCCAAGGCGATTGCATGGTGACCGGGACCGGGCTGGAAGGCGGGCCGGTGTACGCGTTGTCGGGCATTCTCCGGGACGCCATCGAACGCGACGGCGCGGCGACTCTCACCGTCGATCTCACCCCGGACATCGACGAATCGTCGCTCGCGAAGCGCCTGTCCAAGCCGCGCGGCAAAAAATCCATGGCCACGCACCTGCGGCGGACGATTTCGCTGGACGGAGTCAAGGCCGCGCTGCTGCGCGAAGGCGCCGATCCCGAAACCTTCGCCGACCCGGCCAGGCTCGCCGCGCGCATCAAGGCGCTCCCCCTCGTTTTGCGGCGCGCGCGCCCCATCGCCGAGGCGATCTCGACGGCGGGCGGCGTCGGCTGGGATCGGATGACCGGCGATCTCGAACTCAAGGCCATGCCCGGCGTTTATGTCGCGGGCGAAATGCTCGATTGGGACGCGCCGACCGGCGGCTATCTGCTGACCGCGTGCCTGGCGACCGGCCGATGGGCCGGCGAAGCGGCGGCCCGCAGGCTCCGGCCGAAAGCGATTGATCGAGGCGGTGAAAGCTGGCTGGGGAACTAGGATTCGAACCTGCACCGAACGCAACGCATTGCAACCGCAGAAATTCCTGCCCGGCAAAGGAAATGTGGGAGCATTGTGGGAACATGTCAATTTCTCAACGTTTTACCCGGCCATCCGCCACATGGTATCTGCTCGCATTGCGCGCTATTGCCATAAATCCTTCTCGCAATATAAGGTCATGGTCGTATCCCTTTTTCATTGGCCCCCCATGAGCAAACAGAAAAGCACCGTGCATGTAAGAGACCTTGGCCGCGCTTGCTTAAGTTGTGAGTTTGGCCATTTCGTCGAAGAAACACCATTTACTGGCGAATGCCGCCGAAGCCCGCCCCGATCCTTCCTACAAACGAAGGACGGCAATCCAGGTCGCTTTTTTACAACGGTGAAACACAACGATTGGTGCGGCCAATACAAATTGTCGCCGGATACATCTCGTGTCGAAAAGAACCTTTTAAGGATGGCTCCGTTCCAAAGCCTTGGCAAAAGGATTGAGCTTGCTGACGCCTTACGCCACGCGGGCAAAAACAATGATGCCGCCTTAATTTATGAAGGTGTTTTTGAACAAACCGCTAGCGACGCTGGATTGGCTTTCAAAATTGGGGGGTGTTACTGGGATGAAATGATGTCCGGAGCGGATCGCGACCCTACCCTTGCAGCAATAGCTCTCGGATGGCAGCGCAAAGCATTTGATCTTGGCCACCCGGAGGTCTGTTATTTGTTGGCAATAACTTATGCCACTGGAAAGTTCGTCGACCAAGACATCGAAAAAGCGAATGAGTACCTGCGGGTCGGCGCAGAGCGAGGATTCGGACAGGCTATAAAGAAATTGGAGACGGGGGGGTACAAATAGGCTTCCATCGACTTCGAATGCGTAAAGCAGCTTGATGATTTACGCTCACCGATCTCACCAAAAAAGACTGATCAGGAGGGCGGACACAAAGACGAAAAAGACAGAGCCGATGGCTCACCCTGCCACTGCGCTGGCATATCTCTAGTGAGTTCGGGTGCGCGACTCTGCATTTGGACCGCAGCTAGTCTCCGGAAAGAGTGAACAAGTCAGGGAGAATCGTCCAGCGAGCCTCCTTCTTTTCATCGTGCCTGTTGAAGTAATGGAACTTCAGGCAGAAATCATGACTTGGAGCGATATCCTGTATTTGACGTTCGCGACCATGAGCCACCATCCGATCCCGCATTTCGGCGCTAACAAATTGGCGTATAGCAAATTCTCCGATTCCATTAGACTTTATGGATAGCGCGTGCGTGATGACCTCTGGCGTTGCCCGCATGGGGTCGTCGCGATAGTAAAGTCGCCCCTCGATACCCTCATAAAACACTTCAAACATTGAAGAGTTTCGTATCGAAACATTGACTACGATAAAGGGGTCAGCCGCGTCAAAATTCTTGCCGATCCGACAAGATGCCGTCGATAAATTGTAGTTTACGCGCTCGTCGTGAGCGTCGAGTAGATCAAGGAAACGCTGCGGAATCGACGACCTTTCGGGCTCAGAAGATTTATGAAATTCGTCTAATTCTTGGATAACCCCCAATAGATATTCGGTCCCAAATCTACGTGCCTCATCAACATGTTTTACAATTAATAATTCTCCAATAGACCGTAAATACGAACGATATATGGCATATTGCAATCGTAGATTTGATGGATAGACGAAGTTTATTTGCGCAATATTTATTTTCTTTAGATCAATATTAAGTCCTGCAATTTGTGCAGAAATATCAATCTGAACGTTTCTGTTGCTTCCGGTATTTAGGTGATCGTCTATCCTATTTGCGATATCAACCGCGCGGGCCCCAATGCCGACTAATGCATCATCGCTTGCAGGCGCATCCCGACTGCGGATGAAATAATCCACCCACATAAACAGCGCGCCGCCCGCAATGGCCCCTAGGCCGAGAGCAAACCACCACGATTCGGTAATGGCTGTTAGCGCATCCATAGCGCTAACAACCGTTTTCGAAGGATGCTGGTACGCGCCCATTTCCTTCGCAAGCTCGATAAAAAATTCGCTTATTACCGGGGCCACTAAAAGAAAAAATAGCCCAGTAAAAATAGCGCGAATTATGCTGCGATTTCCCTTCACGGTAAGCCCGCAGCTTTGAGGGACAGAGATACCATCCCACAATCATAGCGCGTCCCTTTTGGATTGGGACTCGCCATTTAAGCTCGGTGCGTCTGCTGCATAATGCCGGGAGCGCTGGCTGGGGGACTAGGATTCGAACCTAGACTGGCGGAGTCAGAGTCCGCTGTCCTACCGTTAGACGATCCCCCAATCCGCAGGGCCGGACGGGCGCCGGATATATATAAGCCGGGCCCCCGCCTGTCAAAAAAAGGCGAACCGGCGGGGCCCCTTGAGTCTAGCCCCCGGCCCCGGCCCGATCAACCGCGAGCCCGCCCCGGCGCAACCGGCGGGCGGGCTTATTTAACCGTGCAGCCGCCGGTCTGGACCGCGATCGAGGTCACGTCCTTGACGGCCAGGTTGGCCTTGCACAAGGGATCGTAACGGTAGGTCGGCGCGCCGCCCTGCATGCCCTTGGTGTTGATGACCCGTTCGACCTCGTAGGCCAGGGTCTTGGCCGGCGCCGCCTTCATCGTGACGGTGGGGGCGCTGCTGGTCCCCGAGAACCTGGCCCATTCGTGCGCCTTGCCGTCGACGAGGACGCGGGCGCGGAAGGACGGGACCATGCCGATACCGCCCATTTTCGGCGGCACGAAATTGACCGTCCGCGTCGGGATCGCCGGCTTCGCCGGGGACGGCGCCGCCACGGGCGCGGGCGTCTGCACGGCCTTGACGTAGGCTTCCGTCGCCTTGGCGTAGGCGTCCTGCGCCTTGCCGAGATCGGCCTTGGCCTTTTCCCACGCGGCGCGCGCGGCATCGACGCTGGTCTGGGCGTCCGCCGGCATGCCGACCGACAACAGGCAAAGGCCGGCCGCAAGGCCGGACAGCCATTTCGAGGATTTCATGGAATTTCTCCGTCGGTCGCCGATTCGGTTCGTTCGCGCGCCGTGCGACGACCGGCGCACAACCGCGGCGGCCACGGTATACGGGTTCGTTTGCGGTGTCGACGGCGCCATCGGGCTTTGTCGCCGGCCGCCAAGCGCTCTAGAATGTCCCCCAAGAAGAACGACAAGGAACCGGACCGCCGCGCGACGGCGCCCGGGCGCGGGAGACGGAAGGCCCATGGCCTGGAACAGGCGGCGGCGGCGGAACGGCCGAAACGGCGGCGACGGCAACGGCGGCGAACCGCTGTTCGCGGCGCTCGATCTCGGCACCAACAATTGCCGCATGCTGATCGCCGCGCCGGCCCGCGACGGCGTTCGCGTGGTCGACAGCTTTTCCCGGATCGTGCGCCTGGGCGAGGGCCTGGAGGCGACCGGGCGGCTGGCCGAACCGGCGATCGAGCGGACGCTCGGCGCGCTTTCCGTCTGCGCCAAGATCTTGGCGAAACATCCGATCGCCGCCGTGCGCGGCGTCGCCACCGAGGCCTGCCGGCGCGCCGTCAACGGCCGCGAATTTTTGGATCGCGCGTTCGCCCGCACCGGCCTCCGGCTGGACCCCATCGGTTTCGAGGAAGAGGCCGCGCTGACGCTCGCCGGGTGCGCGCCGCTGCTGGACCCGGCCTTTCCCTACGCGCTGACCTTCGACATCGGCGGCGGCAGCACCGAATTGATGTGGATCGACCAGCAGGGCGGCGCGCCCCGGCCGCTCGGCATCGCCACCCTGTCGCACGGGGTGGTGACGATGCTGGAACGGATCGGCGATCCGACGCCCGCGCCCGACGCCTACGCCCGCCTGGTCGACGAGATCGACGCCGACCTGGAAGCCTTCGAGCGCACCCACGGCATCGCCGCCCATATCGATGCCGGTCGCGTTCACATGCTGGGCACGTCGGGCACGGTGACGACGCTGGGCGGCATTCACCTGAACCTGAAACGCTACGACCGCTCGAAGGTGGACGGCATGAATATCGGTTTCGCCGATTTGGCGGCGGTCAGCGCGCAACTGGCCGCGATGGATTGCGCGGCGCGCGCCAAGCATCCCTGCATCGGGCCCGACCGCGCCGATCTGGTGCTGATGGGCTGCGCCATCCTGGCCGCCGTCTGCCGCCGCTGGCCGGTCGGGCGGCTGCGCGTCGCCGACCGGGGCATCCGCGAAGGCCTTTTGCTGGCGATGATGAGGGAAACCGCCGCGCGCGTTCCGGAAACGCCGCCCGCCACGGTGCTGGCGGCCGCCCGATGACGCCGCCGAAGGGCCCGGGCGGGCGCCGCCCGACCAAGGGCGGAAGCGCCGGCGCCGCGCAGACGCGCTTTTCCGGGCGCATGGAAAAATCCCGCGTGCATACGGCGAAGAAGCGGAGCCTCGCCTCGACCCGCTGGCTCGAACGCCAGTTGAACGATCCCTACGTCGCCGAGGCGCGACGGCGCGGTTACCGCTCGCGCGCCGCGTTCAAGCTGATCGAGCTCGACGCCCGGTTCGGCCTGCTGAAATCGGGCGGCCGGATCGTCGATCTCGGCGCCGCGCCGGGCGGCTGGACCCAGGTCGCGGTCGAACGGACCGGACCGTCGGGCCGCGTCGTCGCCTGCGACGTCAACGAGATGGAGCCGATCGCCGGCGCCGCGATCCTGCAACTCGACATCCTCGACGACGACGCGCCGGACCGGCTGACGGAGGCGCTCGGCGGCCGGGCCGATCTGGTGATGTCGGACATGGCCGCGCCCGCCACCGGTCACGCCGCGACCGATCACCTGCGCATCGTCGCCCTGGCCGATGCGGCGCTCGATTTCGCGGAAAAGACGCTGCGGCCGGGCGGCGCCTTTCTCGCCAAGGTGCTGCAAGGCGGCAGCGAGAAGTCGCTGCTCGACCGGTTGAAAAAGAACTTCCAGTCCGTGCGCCACGCCAAGCCGCCCGCCAGCCGCGCCGATTCGGCGGAAACCTACGTCGTCGCCAAGGGCTTCCGGCCGTAGCCGCGCCGTTTGCGCCGACGCCCGGCGGGCGCCGCGCGCCGGGGGAATGGTCCTTGGCAAGGCCCGGGCGATGTGTAAGATAGCCCGCCAACTCCGATCCCGGGGGTTCGTCCTCGCCGGGGTCTTCTCTTTTCGGGAGTCGGCATGAAACTACGCGAGCTACGCCACCGAATGACTCCCGAT
>CAZDFF010000063.1:0-3354 GCA_964504425.1 uncultured Hyphomicrobiales bacterium | reverse complement strand
CGGCATGAAAATCGAAGAAGCCCTCACCTTCGACGACGTTCTCTTGGTTCCGGCGGAATCGAGCGTGCTGCCGGCCGATGCCGACACCGCGACGCGCCTGACCCGCACCGTCAACCTGCACATTCCGCTGCTGTCCGCGGCCATGGACACCGTGACCGAAAGCCGGCTCGCCATCGCCATGGCGCAGGCGGGCGGCATCGGCGTCGTCCACAAGAACATGGAGCCCGCCCAGCAGGCCGCCGAAGTCCGCAAGGTGAAGAAGTTCGAATCCGGCATGGTGGTCGATCCCATGACCATCGACCCGGACGCGACGCTGGCCGACGCGCTCGACATCAAGGCGCGTCACGATTACTCGGGCTTTCCCGTGGTCGAGAAGAAGACCGGCAAGCTGGTCGGCATCCTGACCAACCGCGACGTGCGCTTCGCCGTCGACCGGCGCCAGCCGGTCAAGGACCTGATGACGCGCCACACGGCCGAAAAGCCTTTGGTGACGGTCAAGGAAGGCGTCGACAAGGAAGAAGCCAAGCGGCTTCTGCACCATTACCGCATCGAGAAGCTGGTGGTGGTCGACGACGCGTTCCGCTGCGTCGGGCTGATCACCGTGAAGGACATCGAAAAGGCCCAGGCTCACCCGCACGCCTGCAAGGACGACAAGGGCCGGCTGCGCGTCGCGGCGGCGACCGGCGTCGGCGACGCCGGCGTCGAGCGCGCCCAGGCATTGTTGGACGCCGAGGTCGACGTCATCGTGGTCGACACCGCGCACGGCCATTCCCACGGCGTCATGCAGGCGGTCGAACGGATCAAGAAGCTTTCCAACTACGCCCAGGTGCTGGCCGGCAACGTCGCCACCGGCGACGGCGCCCGGGCCTTGATCGACGCCGGCGCGGACGCCGTGAAGGTCGGCATCGGTCCCGGCACCATCTGCACCACGCGCATGGTCGCGGGCGTCGGCATGCCGCAACTGTCGGCGGTGATGGAAGCCGCCGAGGTCTGCCGGAAGGCGGGCGTGCCGGTGATCGCCGACGGCGGCATCAAGTATTCCGGCGACGTCGCCAAGGCCATCGCCGGCGGCGCCGATTGCGTAATGATCGGCTCGCTGTTCGCCGGCACCGACGAAAGCCCGGGCGAGGTGTTCCTCTATCAGGGCCGCTCCTACAAGGCCTATCGCGGCATGGGATCGTTGGGCGCCATGGCGCGCGGCTCGGCGGATCGGTATTTCCAGCAGGAGGTTTCCGACAACCTGAAACTGGTGCCGGAAGGAATTGAGGGCCAGGTGCCCTACAAGGGGCCGGTCGGCACCGTGATCCATCAGCTGGTCGGCGGCCTGCGCGCCTCGATGGGCTACACCGGCAACCGTACCATCGCCGACATGCAAAGCCGCTGCACGTTCCGCCGCGTCACCAACGCGGGCCTGCGCGAAGGCCACGTGCACGACGTCACCATCACTCGCGAGGCCCCGAACTACCGGCCGGGCACCTGACCGACCCAACGCCATGACCCCGGGCGCGCGCCTGCAAGCCGCGATCGAACTGCTGGACGCCGCCGGCGCCGGCACCGAACCGATCGACACCCTCGTCGATGGCTATTTCAAGAAGCGCCGCTATGCCGGCGGCGGCGACCGGCGCGCCGTGCAGGCCAGGGTCTACGATACGCTCAGGCGCCGCGCCCGCCTCGATTGGTGGATCGCCCGCGAGGGCGACGGAATCGAACCCGGCCCGCGCGCGCAAATCATTTCGGACCTGGTGCTGACCGACAAGACGCCGCTCGAAACCATCGAGGCCACGTTCAGCGGCGAGCGATACAACCCCAAGGTTCTTTCGGCCGCCGAGCGGGCGCTGGCGGAACGGCTCGCGGGGCAGTCGCTCAGCCGCGAGGACATGCCGGAATGGGTGCGGCTCGAATACCCTGAATGGCTGCACCCGCGACTGAAGGCCTTGTGGGGCGACACCCTGGCCTGGGAAATGACCGGGCTGAACCAGCCCGCGCCGCTGGATCTCCGCGCCAACACCTTGAAGGGCCCGTGGGAAACGGCGCACGACATGCTGGCCGCCGAAGGCATCGACGCCCAGGCCACGCCGCTGTCGCCCTGGGGGCTTCGCGTCGTCGGCAATGCCCGCATCGGCGGCACCAAGGCGTTCCGCGACGGTTTCGTCGAGGTGCAGGACGAGGGCTCGCAGGTCGCCGCCCTGATGACCGACGCCCGGCCCGGCATGACCGTCGTCGATTTCTGCGCCGGGGCCGGGGGCAAGACGCTCGCATTAGCCGCATCCATGGCCGAAGGCGGCCGGGTCAAGGGCCGCTTGACCGCCTGCGACGTATCGGCCGCCCGGGTCGCGCGCATGGGGCCCCGGCTAAAGCGGGCCGGCGCCAACGCGGTGCGCCAGATCGTGCTCGATTCGGAATCCGACAAATGGGTGACGAAGAACGAACGCTGGGCCGACCGGGTTCTAGTCGATGCGCCGTGTTCCGGCACCGGCACCTGGCGGCGCGATCCGCTGGCGCGCTGGCGGCTGACGGAAGCCGACCTGGCCCAGCATCGGGAACGCCAAGGACGCATCCTGGCCGCCGCCGCCCGCCTGGTGAAGCCCGGCGGACGTCTGGTCTACGTCACCTGTTCCGTGCTGGCCGAGGAAAACGAGGACCAAATCCTGGCCTTCACGGCGGCCCACAAGAATTTTCAGCCGCTGTCGGTCGAACGCATCTGGCAGGAAACCGTCGGCGGCCCGCCGCCGCCGCCGGGCGGCGCGCTGCGCCTGTCGCCGGCCACCAGCGGCACCGACGGCTTCTACGTCGCGATCCTGGCGCGAACGTGAACGCCGAGCCCGTTCCCTTTATCCGGAAACCCGGCTAGCATCTCCGAACGGGGGAGCGATCCATGACCCTTCGCGGAATCGTCGTATTCGTCATCGGCGGCGTGCTGGGGCTGGCCGGCGGGTTCGCGCTCGGCATTTTCATCTATCCCTACGTTTTCCTCGCCGACATCGTCGCGACCGAAACCGTGAACCGCGACGCCAAGACGATCGTCGCCACCGGCACCTTCATCCACGCCAATCCGTCGGACCCGGTGCATTACGGTTCCGGCAAGGTGACGGTGTTCAGGGATTCTGTTTTTCTGGACGAGGATTTCAAGGTCGGCCCGGGGCCGAAGTACCACGTCTATCTGGTCCCCGACGCGGAGGTCACGCCGAAGACCGAAGTCGCCAAGACCATGTTCGTGGACCTGGGACGCCTGCGCGCCTTCCAGGGTAGCCAGAATTACCCGATCCCCGGTGGGGTCGATCCCGCGCGCTACAAGAACGTCGTCATCTGGTGCGAGCACTTCGGCGTGCTGATCTCGCCCGCCAAGCTGACGGC
>CAZDFF010000062.1:0-15177 GCA_964504425.1 uncultured Hyphomicrobiales bacterium | reverse complement strand
CGCGGGCGATGCGGATCGACTGGAACCGGGTCCACAGGCCGACCGCCTTTTGCAGCGGCTGCATGGCGCGGCCGGCCAGCATGGTGCAGGCAGCCAAACCGCCGACGGTCAGGGCGCCGTCGATCACCAACGTGCAGCCGAAGCCGACGACCGTGAACATGGTCAATTGCGAGAACAGCGCGCCGACGCCCACCGCACGGGTGCTGGACATGGCGACGCCGTAGTTACCGTCGGCGCAATGTTCCTGAAGGCGCTCGTAGCGGCGGATCATCTGTTCTTCCATCGCCATCGACTTCACGGTGTGGACGCTGCCGAGAACCTCGATGATGAAGTTGAAGCGGCGGTCGTCGGCCATTGTCCGTTCTTCGATCGACTTGCGCAGACTGCGCCCGACCATCATCGCGGAGAGGAAGAACAGCACGATCAGGACGATCGGGATGAACACCAGCCAGCCGGCAAGCCAAGCGATGGCAAACAGGAAGATCACCGCGAACGGCAAATCGCAAAGCGCGAGCACGGCTTGGCCGGAATAGAATTCCTTGAGTGTGTTGAGCGAATTGAAGCGCTCCAGGTGCGCGCCTGCCCCATCGCGTTCGAAGTCGACGATCGATGAAGACAAGAACCGCTCGAGCGCGCTGCATCCGGCCATGTGTTCGAACCGGGCGCCCATCCAGCCGCTCACGTACGAGCGCGCCATGCGCAACAGACCTTCGAACAGCAGTGCCGCGCCGACGCCGGTGATCAAAAGAATCAGCGTGCCGTCGGCGCTGTTGGGGATGATGCGGTCGTAGACTTGCAGCAGCGTCAGCGGCATCGCCAGCGACAGAATGTTGATGAACAGACTGGTCAGGACCAAGTCGAACATGCCGCCCGGCATGTACGAGACGGCGCCGATCGATGCCTTGACCGATTTTGTGCTTCGAAACATTCGCCGCCTGTCCCGGTAGTCTTAATCGAGTCGCATATGCGACTGTCTAAGAGTCTAAGCCGCCGCAATCCCAGGCTTTTGCCGTGGATACTTTCATTCGGCTTCTAAGCCAACCTGCTTAATAAAGAATTAAGCCAGCTTACTAATAAAGGAATATGCAGGCATCAAAATGCACCCGCCAGCCACAGCTTGTTACAGTTTGTTAGAGGACGGATACACAACGATGATTCCGACAGATGGACCTTACGGGTCCCTGACAGACTTTCGTGCCGTGCCCTGGGGCGCGTGCAGTATACTAAAGTCCGAAAATTAGAAAGGCTTTTATTGCATGCCTGGGCAGCTTTTTTTGCGCGTCAGGGCAGTTTGGCATCGAATTCGGCGATGACGGCTTTAGCTGCCCTAAGGGCGGTTTCACGTGACATACCGGCTTTCATACGCGGATCGTACAAGGTCTTGATCAGGATCGTATCGCTCCGGCTCGGCTTCAGCAGGTGATCGTAATCGCTGAACAGCGACGGGCGCATGTCGTTGCTGTCATTGGGCAGGCCAGAACTTTGTATTAATTCTTCTAAAATACAATGATTTATACGATCTTCTTCGCGTTCTATATTAACAACGATAACCGAACCGATGATCCGCTTTGGGGGCTTCTTGTAGGCAATGAAGTAGCAGCCGCCCGGGGCGGCCAGACGGCCCACCATTTGTGGGCTGGCGCCCGGGATTTTCAGTCGGGCCATCGTCGACCTGGGCACGAAGACAATCTTCACGTTTCCGCTTTTGTCGCCGGGCGGTTGAACGTTGACGGATAATCCGGTCAGATTGGCAAGGGTTTTGGCGTGGGCCATGACGAACGCGCGATGACTGGACGTTGGTTGCCCTTGCAGCGATATTTTCAAGGATTGATCCCACTTCGCCAGTTCCTTGGACGCTAACGTCGGGTCGATTTCGGCACCGAAGACAATGGTATCGAAGTAGCGCACAAGGGCATCGATGCTGGGCCGCGATGCGTCGGCCCGCGCCGGCAACGCCGCGGCGGCGGACAAAACCAGGGCCAGAACGACGCTCGCGCATCGGCTGGCCGACGTCAGGCCTTTCCCGCCCCATGCAGACGCCGAAACGCGCATCGTCGCTATCCGTCGATATTCCAGCTGTCGAGCATCTGCTCGGCAAGCGGCCGAAACCGGTCGAAGGCCGCGATCGGCGCGGTATAGGACCAGATGTAGGCGACATTGCCCGACCGCCTCGGCATCACGATCGCCCACTTGCGGAACCGTTCGCCGCCGTGGGTGTAGGATACCAGGAACTGCCGGCCGCTCAGGCGTCCGGTGGCGTCTTCGCGATAAAGCGGCGTTTCCGCTTCGAATTTAAGATCGCCCGCCGTCCGCCCGAGCGCCTTCTTGATATCTTCGAGCACGGCCGATGCCGCGTCGGACGGCGAACTAGCGGCCGGCGGCTGGATGTTTTGCACGCTGACCGTCGAACGGTAGGCGTCGCCGCCGGGCGGTCCGGAGAAAACGACCGTATAGGGCCCCTCGGCGCTCGCGATCCAGCTCTCCGGGTAGTCGATGGCGTAGCCGTACTTCGCTTCGTGGAACCGCTTCATGCCTTGGGTTTGCTGCGACGGCGGCGGCGCGGTCGGCCCGGCAGGCGCCGCTTCCGTCGCGGCCGCCTTGGGTGCGCGGCGCGGTTGTTCGGCCTTCATGGCGCGTGGCCGTGTCGAGGGCGCCGCCGCCGTTTCGCCGGATCGGTCGTCGGGCCCGGGCCGGAAATTCGTCAGCAGCCACGCGAGATCGGGCGTCAATTCCTCGTAACGATCCGGCGGCGCTTGAAAGATGAACACATGATCGGTGCTTTTGCCGCGCGCAATGATCACCCTCGCCCGCATGCTGGTGCCTTCGTATACGTTTTCCTGGGCGGGCATGCCCGCGATGGTGGTCTGCCGCGCGTCGAGCTTCGAGCGCCATCGCTTATCCGCCCCGAGATTGCTCGCTTCCAGGCGGTTCATCATCTGCTGCAGCGAATTCGCCGGGTTGGCATTGGCGCTTTGAATCGAGAGGAGATACCCCTTGCGCGCCTGAATATGGAAAAAAGTCTCGCCCCGCTCCTCCGCCTTGGTGCCGGGCGGCACCGGGATCGTGAACCCGCGGGTGGGATGGGTGTAGAGGCCGGCGGTTTGGCCGGTCGGTTCGATCTGCTTGGTCACCGGCGGCATCGCCGGTGGCGGTGCTGCGCCGGGTGTCGCATGCCCAGGCGCCATCTGGGCACGGGCATCGGTTGCGGTGGCGAGCGGCAGCGTCACCATGCACAGAATGAGAACGGTACAGAAACCTTGCCGCACGATTGCGTATACCCTCCTCTCGGTTTGCTGCGTACCCGCGCCCTGCCTCGGCTCGACCGGGACGCGCCGCCGGACTATACGCCATGGGATCGACGGATGCGACTGCGAGCCCGATATCGTGACCGGGAAATATGGCCAAACGATGAATTCTCGGCGCGGCGATCCGCGGGCATAGCGGTCGATCAGGGCGCCTTTTGTCGATCCAGGCGCTGAATGAGTTCGCCGAGATAGCCCCAAAAGAAATCGGGCCCGGGATAGCCGACGATCCGCCCGATTTCGACATCGCCATTGAACACGACGAAAGTCGGGGTGTAGCGAATGTCGGCGACGGCGCGGAGATCGGCCGGTCGCGGTTTGTCGATGTCGACATAGCGAATCGGCAGTCGCCGCCCTTCGGGGGTCTTGTCATAGACTTGGCCGACGTCGCGATCCCAGACCTTGCACCAAGCGCAGCCGTCGCTGCGAAAGACGAGAAGTTCGGCCGCGTCCGCCTTCTTGCCGGCGAGCAGCCATGCGCCGAGCACCAATGCGAGCGCGGCAGCCAAGCGCGCGACGGTCCGTGATTGAAATAGCATGATCGATCAGCCGCTCTTCCTGATCACGACGGTGGTTACGCCGTTGTCGTCATGGCTTTCGACGAATTCGTTTCCGCTCGAACGGCAGTAGGCGACGAAATCCCGTTCCGCGCTGGGGTCGGTCGTCAGCACCGTCAGCGTATCGCCGGTGGCGACCGCGCGCAGTGCTTTCTTCGCCTTCAGCACTGGCAGCGGACAGTTCATGCCCTTGGTGTCGAGTGTTGCCGGCATTGGATTGCGAATGCCCTTCCCGCCTTCAAGAAATTCCGGAGCGTGACCGATCTTAGTTCGTACCGGATCTTGACCCATTAAACCTTGAACCACTAAACCTTTGTCCACTAAATACGAGTGGTCTTTTTCGAACACAACGGCAGGCTGGAAAAAACAATCGCCGTCGTCGTCAAGCAGGTAATCGAACCCACGATAGATTTGGTCAATTACCGGCTTGCATCATGGTGAAATTGCCGTTAGGTTAGGTTCTACTAATAAACGCGGACAGGGATTTAATCCCACAAAAATCCGCCTCTCGGGTCAGGCCGGGAAGGAATAACGGCATTGGGATAGGGAGGAGAGATGACTCAGCGAAAGCTTCCGCTCGCCATCATTGGCATCGGCGCATTCTTGGTTTTTTCGGGGACGGCCGGCGCGGCCGAAAATTACAAGATCGCCAACAACGCGATCCCGGCTTCTCTGACAGGCAAGCCAGGCGACCCGGCCAACGGCCGTAAGATCGCGATCGACCGGCGCAAGGGCAACTGCCTCGCCTGTCACGCGATTTCGGCAATTCCCGAACAGCAATTCCACGGCAATGTCGGTCCTGCGCTCGACGGGGTCGGCGCGATCTATTCCGCCGCCGAACTTCGCCTCCGGGTCGTCAACCCGAAGGCCTTGAATCCCGATACGATGATGCCCTCGTTCTATCGCACCACCGGATATCACCGGGTGCAGAAAAAATGGCAGGGCAAGACCATCATCAGCGCGCAGGAAGTCGAGGACGTTATCGCCTTCCTGCAGACGCTAAAGAAAAAATGATCCGATGCACTCTGGCATTCTGAAGGAGACCATGAAGATGACCGCACGTCCTTTCGCCACGGCCCTGACCCGCCGTCAGGCGATCAAGACCGCCGGCGCGGGCGCGCTCGCGCTGGCCGTTTCCGGACTTGCTTCCGGCGCCGTTCAGGCAACGCCCGAAAAAACCGCCGCCTATATCTCGAAGGCGATGGGCGGCAAGGCGATGAAAGAAGGCAAGATCACGATCAAGTTGCCGGAAATCGCCGAAAACGGCGCGACCGTGCCGGTCACGGTGTCGGTCGACAGCCCGATGACCGCAAGCAACTACGTCAAGAAGATCGTCGTCGCCGCCGAAAAGAACCCCAATCCCGAAGTCGCGACGTTCAATCTCGGGCCGGCATCCGGCAAGGCCGAGATTTCGACGCGCATCCGTCTCGGCGGCACGCAGAACGTGGTTGCCGCGGTCGAGATGAGCGACGGCACGGTCTACACCGCCAAGCGCGAGGTCAAGGTCACCATCGGCGGCTGCGGCGGCTGAAGCGGAAAGCAAAGGAATCGCGACAATGTCACAGAAACCCCGAGTCCGTGTCCCCGCCACTGCCAAGAAAGGCGAGGTCATCGAGATCAAGACGCTTGTTTCCCACGTGATGGAAACCGGCACGCGCAAGGACAGCAAGACCGGCAAGCTGATTCCGCGCCTGATCATCAACAAGTTCGTCGCTACCTTCAACGGCAAGGAAGTGTTCAGCGCCGACATGCATCCGGCGATCGCCGCCAATCCGTACATGGCCTTTTTCGTCAAGGTCGAGGAAAGCGGCACGTTCGAATTCACGTGGACCGACGACAAGGGCGGCACCGTCAAGGATACGAAAAAAATCCAGGTGTCATGATGACGGCGGGGGGGCTGCCGTCTACCGCATTCACAGCGGCAATAAGGGAGGAGTGAGGGATGAAGAAACGACATCTGGCAACGATGTGCATTGCCGCCGTGGGAGCAACTGGGCTGCTGGCGGCGTGCAGCGAGGAAATCAAGGCACCCGAAGGATCCAAATCGGGCTACACGTTCGCCCAGCCGGAAACCAAGGCCATGCAGGACGACGATTTCGTCAATCCGGGCATGCTGGTCATGTCGGTCGGCGAAGCGGAGTGGAACAAGGTCGCCGGCAAGGCGGGCAAGTCGTGCGCATCGTGCCATGGCGACGCCAAGGAAATGCGCGGCGTTGCCGCCACCTATCCGAAGTACGATCCGGTCACCAAGAAGCCCCTCAATATGGAGCTTCGCATCAACGCGTGTCGCACCCGCAACATGCAGGCGGACGCGTATAAATTCGAGTCCCCGGAATTGCTGGGAATCACGACGTACGTGAAGTACCAGTCGCGCGGCATGCCGATCAACGTCAAGGTCGACGGTGAGATGGCGCCATTTTTCGCGAAGGGCAAGGAATTCTACTACGAGCGCCGCGGGCTGCTCGATCTGGCGTGCAAGCACTGCCACGAGGACGGCGAAGGCAAGAACATCCGCGCCAATCTCTTGTCGCAGGGGCACATCAACGGCTTCCCGACCTATCGCCTCAAATGGCAGAAGGTCGGCTCGCTGCATCGTCGTCTGCGCGGCTGCAATTCGCAGGTCCGTTCGGAACCTTACGGATTCGGTTCCGACGAATTCGTGAATCTGGAAGTGTTTCTGTCGTGGCGCAGCCGCGGCTTGCCGATCGAAACGCCGTCGGTTCGCAACTAGGGAACCGGAGTCCAACCGACCGTTACCCGAGGGCGGCCCTGGTATCAAGGGGCCGCCCTTGCCATATCCAAGACGCTTGAATTGAAATAGACGCGCCAGGGGCGCAAGGAGCGATACGTGCTGACTCGCCGCGACTTCCTTCAGGTCGCCGCCGCCACCGCCGCCGCGGTGGGCGGTGCCGGCGGGATTCCCCTCGCCCACGCCGCCGCCGGCCAGAAGATCACCCAAGAGGATCTACTGGGTTTCGATGCGGTCGGTCAGGTGACGTTGCTGAATTTCACGGACATCCACGCCCAATTGGTGCCGCTCTATTTCCGCGAGCCGAGCCAGAACTACGGCGTCGGCGAGGCGCACGGTCTTCCGCCCCACATCACCGGCAAGGCATTGCTCGATAAGTTCGGTCTGAAAGCGGGTTCGCCGGAGGCTTACGCGTTTTCGGCGCACGACTTCACCCAGCTTGCCAAGGAATACGGCCGCGTCGGCGGGTTGGCCCACATGGCGACCTTGATCAAGGCGATCCGCGCCGCGCGCCCGGACAAGACGCTCCTGATCGACGTCGGCGACACATGGCAGGGTTCCTATGGTTCGCTCGCGACCAAGGGCGACGACATGGTGACGGCCATGAACGCGCTCGGCGTCGATCTCATGACCGCGCACTGGGAATTCACCTACGGCACGGAGCGGGTCAAGGAACTGATCGGCAAGCTCAACTTTCCGTTCCTCGCCGGCAACGTCAAGGAAGCTGCCTTCCAGGATTACATCTTCAAGGCCATCGCCTATTTCGAGCGCGGCGGCGTGAAGATCGCGGTCATCGGCCAGGCCTTTCCCTACACCCCGATCGCCAATCCGGGGTACCTGATTCCCGACTGGTCGTTCGGCATCGACGAGGAACGCCTGCGTCACAACATCGCCGAGGCGAAGAAGAACGGCGCCGACCTGATCGTGTTGGCCAGTCACAACGGCTTCGACGTGGATCGCAAGCTGGCGTCCCGTGTCGCCGGCATCGACGTGATTCTGACCGGCCATACCCATGACGCCATTCCCGGCGTCATAAAGGTGAATGACACGCTGCTGGTCGCTTCGGGATCGCACGGCAAGTTTTTGGCTCGCCTCGACCTCGACGTGCGCAACAAGAAGGTCGCGGATTATCGATTCAAATTGATCCCGATACTGACGGACGCCATCAAGCCGGACACCGAGATCGCCAAGGTCGTGGCCGAGGTCCGCAAGCCGTTCGAAAAGACCGTCGGGCGTGTGCTCGGGAAAACGGAAGGACTGCTGTATCGGCGCGGCAATTTCAACGGCACATTCGACGATTTGATCTGTCAGGCGATTCTGAAGGAACGCGATGCCGAAATCGCCCTCTCGCCCGGGTTCCGCTGGGGGCGATCCCTGCTTCCGGGCCAACCGATCACGGTCGACGATGTCTATAGCCAGACCGCCATCACCTATGCCAAGTGCACGCGCACCGAAATCACCGGCGAGATGCTGAAATTGATCTTCGAGGACGTGGCCGACAACCTGTTCAACCCCGATCCTTACAAACAGCAAGGCGGCGACATGGTGCGGGTCGGTGGGCTCGATTACACCATCGACATCGGCAAGAAGATCGGAGATCGCATTTCCGACATGCGCCTGGCGCGCACCGGCGCGCCCATCGATCCGAAGAAATCCTACGTCGTCGGCGGATGGGCTTCCGTGAACCCTGGGGCCGAGGGGCCGGACATTTACGATCTCGTGACCCGCTACATTGAACGCGTCAAGAACGTGCCGCCGATGAGGGGCGCGAACATCAAGGTGCTGGGCGCCTGAGAAAGGCCGCGCCTCGGCGCGGCGACATGCCATGGACCCGATGAACATTTCCTACGCGGGCGCGCTGCTGGCGGGCTTTCTCAGCTTCGCCTCGCCCTGCGTGTTGCCGCTGGTGCCGGCATATCTGTGCTTTCTCGGCGGTGCCTCGCTCGAGCAACTGACGGCCGAGGACGGCGTCGACAAGGCCACCGCCCGGCGCGTTTTCTTTTCGGCGCTGGCTTTCGTGCTGGGCTTCGGGACCGTGTTCATCATGCTGGGCGCGACGGCGACGGCGCTCAGCAAGGCGATCGCGACTCATCTGGATATCCTGTCCAAGATCGCTGGCGTCGTGATCGTGATCTTCGGCCTGCATTTCATGGGCGTGTTCCGGATCGGGTTCCTGAATTTCGAGAAGCGGTTCCATCTGGAACGGAAGCCGTCCGGGTTGGTCGGATCCTATATCCTGGGGCTGGCCTTCGCCTTCGGCTGGACTCCGTGTGTCGGGCCGATCCTGGCGACCATCCTGATGGTCGCGGCGGCCGGCGACTCGGTCGCTTACGGGATGTCGCTGCTTGCGGCCTACGCCGTCGGCATCGGTCTGCCGTTTCTGATCGCGGCCTTCGCCGTGCGCCCGTTCATGGCCTTCATGGCGCGTTTCCGCAAGTACATGCACGCGATCGAGATCGCCATCGGCGTGCTGCTGATCGTCACCGGGGTCGCGATCTTCACCGGCAAGCTGGCGGATGCCGCGCAATGGCTGCTGGAAACGTTTCCGATCTTCGCCAAGGTCGGCTAGTCGCGCAGCACGGAAAGGACGACCACCGTCTCGGGCTTCGCCTGCTCGCGGTTCTGTCGCACGAGAGCCTCCGGCGGCGCGCCGTAGTCGTGCCAGATTTTCAGCGGCCCGTACCAGCTTTTGTGCCACTTCGGCCGGAAATTCCAGTTGTACGGCAGCACGAACGGCTGAAAGCCGGTGTCGTCGACCGCCTTGGCGAATCCGGCCTGGTCGTTTTCGGGCATGCGGTGAAGCTGCCCACCCATCGAGAAGATGCAGCTCGAATCTAGATTCCGCACGGTCGCTGCCCAGGCATCGAACACGGGCTTTGCCTTTGCCGTGAAGAACATGACGCCGGTGTTGTATTCGACGATGTCGCCGGAGAGTCCGGCATAACGCCGGCCCCACGGGCATTCGCAGATGCTGAGCGCGAGGCCGTGGCGCTGGGCCTTCTCGAAGCCGAAATCCAGCCGGTCCAGCACGACCGTATCGCCGTCGAGAAAGAGCGTTTCCTCGAACGGTGTCATGCCGAGCATTCCCGACTTGTCGAGAAGGCCGCTGCCGTCGGGCAGCCGTTCGACGTGGACCGGCAGTTCCGGATGATGCGCCTTCAGGGACGCGATGGAACGGTCGAGCAGGCGCTGGTCGAATTTCCCCCAGACGATGTAGACGACGCCGCGTTTCGCGGCGGGTCCCGTCGCGTCGCTCACCAGATTTTCACTTCCTGGCCCTTGGCGCGCATTTCTTCGGCCAGCGCCTGGAGCCAGCGCTGGAAGTTGGGCTCCTTTTTGTAGCCCTCCTCCTTCACGTAGCGGAACGAGTTCATGAAATGGAACGGCTTCCAGTAGCCCATCAGCCGCCAAGCCTCGGCGTCGCGGCCGTTCTTGCCGAGCGCGGTGGCGGGATCGGCCGGAAAGAACTGCACCGTCGGCGTGAATTGCACGCCCCAGCGCCGGGCCAAATCCTTCTCGGCCATCTTTTTGCCGTCGAAGTCGACGACTTCGCGCGATCCCCACAGGTTCAACTGGACGACTTCGAAATTCTTGCGGATGTAATCGACCACCTCGGGCACGCGCAGGCTCGTCATGTGTGTTTCCCGGCAGTAGGGGCAACCCTTCTGCTCCCACAGGATGGCGAGGTTCTTGCCCTTGCCGGCCGCCTCCTTGATGTCGTCGCGAAGGTCGAGGAAGGATTGCAGGAACCAGGGCTGCACATGGAGCCCGTCGTCGCCGGCTTCGATGGCCGGCAGCAGCTTCGTTTCGGCCGCCACGGCCTTGGGCGCCGATGCCAGCACGAAAACGCCGAACGCCACCGCCGTCCAACCGATCCAACGCCTTGCGAGCATGGAAGAATTCTCCCTTTTCCAGCGATCGGCGCTCGGTCCGGCCACGGCGCCGTGCTATAAGCGAATTCCTTTGAATTTAGCAGAAGATCCCGCGTGTTTCGACAATTCGCCTTCGGCTTGGCCGTATTTCTCAGTTCCGCCTGCGGCCTGGTCATCGAGATCGTCGCCGGGCGCCTGATTGCTCCCTATGTCGGCATGTCCCTTTACACCTGGACGGCGATTATTGCCGTGGTGCTGGCCGGCCTATCCGTTGGACATTGGATCGGCGGGCGCTTGGCGCAACCGTGGGTCGATATCCGGAGCGGTTGCCGCCGGGTTGCGCTGGCGCTGGGTGCCGCCGCGATTTCCAGTCTGGCCTCGTTGGCGCTCCTCAGAACGGTATCTATTTACCTAATCAACAGCCCCCTGCCGACGATCCCGGCGATCGTCGCGTTGACGGCGGCTTTGTTCCTGCTGCCCAGCCTGTTTGTCGGTATCGTTTCGCCGATCCTGACCAAGCTCGCGATCGACGACGTCGCCGTCGGCCGGCACGGCATGGTGATCGGGCGGATGTATGCTTTGGGCACCCTCGGCAGCATCGCCGGCACCCTGGCGGCCGGCTATTTCTTCATTTCGTGGATCGGTTCGACCGGGACCGTGGTTACGGTCGCGGTGGTTTATGCGGTCCTCGCGCTGGCGTTCGCTATCGCCGATCCGTTGCGTGCGTGGCTGGTGCTCGCCCTCGCGGTGCTTGGCGGCGGCATCGGCGCGCTGGGCCACCAAGCCCAGGCGTTCCGTTCGCCCTGCCATGTCGAAAGCGATTATTTCTGTATCCGGGTCGAGGATTTCCGGCCCGAAAGCGGCCGCGAAAGCGCGATGATGGTCTTGGATCACCTGGTGCACGGCATCAACGACAAGGCCGATCCGTCGCTACTTTACAGCCCCTATCTGCATTTCACCGACGAGATCGCCAAGAACCGTTTCGGCCCGACCCGGGGGCTTCGCGCGTTGTTCGTCGGTGGCGGCGCCTATACGTTGCCGCGCGCCTGGGCCAACGATTACGCGGGTGACCCAAAGACCCGCCTGATCGTCGCCGAGATCGATCCGGTGGTGACGGCGGTCGCGAAGCGCTCGCTGTGGCTCGACGATCGCGCCGCCGCCGTCGACGTCCGCCATGGCGACGGCCGAGTGATGCTGCAATCGTTGCCGCCGGAGCCGGCCTTCGACGTGGTGTTCGGCGATGCCTTCCACGATATCGCCGTGCCGGCACATCTGGTGACCCGCGAATTCCACCGCGAGATTGCGAAGCGCCTGCATCCGGGCGGCTTTTACGCCGTCAACGTGATCGATGAAGGCAGCCACCCGTCGTTTCTGCTGAGCTACGCCAAGACGCTCGGTCTCGATTTCCGTTCGGTCGAGGTTTGGCTGGAGCGCGATCAAGCGGTGGGCGGCGGGCGGTTGACGTTCGTCGTCATCGCCTCCGACCGCGCCACCAATCTTGCCACGCTCGGTTCGACCCGTGGACTGGAGCGGACCTGGGTGCGCTGGCCGCCGGACGACCTCAAGGCGCGGATCGAGCGGCCGCGTCCCGTCCTGACCGACGATTTCGCCCCGGTCGATCGTCTTTTGGCCCGGGTCTTGATGCAGAAGGATGGATAGCGCGGTTGTCGGATAAATTGTGAAGGCCGACATTGACAATTCGCTAATATTCACATAAAAGCCGTAAATCTTTATTCCAAAAGGGAATTTTGCTTAGCGACCGGGGCCGTTCCGCTTGCCCTGGAAGTACTTTCACTCCCGTCGGCTGGGTCCGTTGGGACAAGACGTCATTCCTTGAGAAGACCCTCCGGCGATGCAAATTTATCTTCCGATCGCGGAAATTTCCGTCAACATCTTCCTTCTTCTCGGTCTTGGCGGCGGTGTCGGTTTGTTGTCGGGTCTGTTCGGCGTCGGCGGCGGATTCCTCATGACGCCGCTGTTGATTTTCATTGGCATTCCGCCGGCCGTGGCGGTCGCAACCGAGGCCAATCAGATCGTGGCATCGTCGATTTCCGGCGTGCTGGCCCATTGGCGGCGCGGCAACGTCGACATCAAGATGGGCCTTGCCCTGCTCGTCGGCGGCGTACTCGGTTCGGGGTTCGGCGTCTGGCTGTTCACCATCCTGCGCGGGATGGGCCAGCTCGACCTGGTCATCCGCCTTTCATACGTCGTCTTCCTCGGGATCATCGGTTTCCTGATGCTGATCGAAAGCGTCAAGGCGATGATGGCGCGTAAGAGCCAGGCACCGCCGAAGCGCCACATGCACACCTGGATGCATGGCCTGCCGTTCAAGATGCGGTTTCGTCGCTCGCGCCTTTACATCAGCGCGATCCTGCCGGTCGCGGTCGGCTTCTTCGTCGGTCTTCTGGCCGCGATCATGGGCGTCGGCGGCGGGTTCGTCATGGTGCCGGCGATGATTTACCTGCTCGGCATGCCGACCGCGGTGGTTGTCGGCACCTCGTTGTTCCAGATCATCTTCGTCACCGCGAACGTCACGTTGCTGCAGTCCGTGACCAACCAGACGGTCGACGTGGTGTTGGCCCTGCTGCTGTTGATCGGCGGCGTGATCGGTGCGCAGATCGGCGCTAGGATGGGCGCGAAATTGCAGGGCGAACAGTTGCGCGGCCTGCTCGCGCTGCTGGTCATCGGCGTCTGCCTGAAGTTGACGTTCGACCTGGTGGTGACGCCGAGCGACCCCTACTCGCTCGGCGCCGACGGGGGGCATTGATGGTTGCTCGGCGCCCATACGCGCATTGGATCGCAAGCGCATTGTCGGTCGCGCTGGCTTCCTTGCCGGCCGCAGCCAAGGATCTGTCGGTCGCGCTTTCGGAATCCGTCGTCGCCATTACCACGCAGTTCGCCGGCGCCGACCTTCTGCTGTTCGGCGCCAAGCAGGGCAAGGGCGACGTCGTCGTTGTCGTGCGCGGCCCGGTACAGGACCAGACCGTGCGCCGCAAGGATCGGGTGGCAGGCATCTGGATCAACCGCGCCGAGATCGCCTTCGACCGGATTCCGGCGTTCTATGCCGTTGCCGCGAACCGGCCGATCACCGACTTCATGCCGCGGGATACGCGTCAGCGCCATCAGATCGGCGTCGATTTTATCGACCTCACGCCGAAGGAAAAACCTTCCAGCGCCGACGAATTGCGCCGGTTCCGCGAGGCGCTCATTCGCAACAAGCAGGCCGCCGGCCTTTACAGCGCGCGCGTCGGCAACGTGCAGTTCCTGACGGACCAGTTGTTCAGCACGCGCATTCACTTCCCGGCGAACGTTATCGTCGGCACCTTCGGCGTCGACGTGCATCTGGTCCGCGACGGCGAAATCGCGCTGACCGAAACCAAGCTGATCAACGTGCGCAAGATCGGCGTCGAGGCCAGCGTCTACGATTTCGCGCACCGGCAATCGTTCGCCTACGGCATTCTTGCCATCGTCATCGCCGTGGTGGCAGGATGGGCGGCGAACGCGGCCTTCAAGAAGAAGTAGCGGTGAGGCCATGAGCGAATCGGACGATACCCATACGCCGCCAGCCCGGACGTTTCTCTGCATCGTCGACAACAGCGAGGAACTGGGCAAGGCGTTGCGTTTTGCCTGCCGCCGCGCGGTCAACACCGGCGGGCGCATGGCGCTGCTCTACGTGCTCGAACCCGCCGAATTCCAGCACTGGATGGCGGTCGGTGACCTGATGCGCGAGGAACGTCGCCAGGAAGCCGAGGAGATGCTCCAAGTCGTCTCCTCGATGGTGCAGAAGAAGACCGGTCAGGTTCCCACGCTTTACATTCGCGAAGGCGACGTAGCCGAGGAACTGATCAAGCTGGTCGACGAGGAAAAGGACATCTCCCTCCTCGTGCTCGGCGCCGCGACCGGCCCGGAGGGCCCCGGCCCCATCGTCCATACCCTGGTCGAGGAACGCGCCGGCAAGCTGCGCATCCCCGTCACGATCGTGCCGGGCAGCCTGTCCGACGAACAGATCGACGCGATTTCCTAGGCCTGCGACGCCGCCCTCACCGCACGATCAGCACCGAGTGGCGGGCGTGCTCCATCACCTTGAAGGCGACGCTGCCCATGAAGAAGCGCTTCAGGCCGGTCTTGCCGGTATCCGACAGCACGATCACCGAATAGTTCTTGCCCGCCTCGATGATCTCGTCGACGGGCTGGCCGACGCGGACCAGCTTGTCGACGACCGGAATGCCCAATTCGTCCAGCGCATGCGCGGCGATGGTGACGTTTCTCTGGGCTTCAGGCGCGCTTTCCTGATCGAGTGCGACGGACAGGAGGGAGATCGGGCAATTGCAGCGGCTGGCGATGACCGCGTCGCGGCGAACGGTGTGCATCGCCTTTTCCGAGCCGTCGGTGCAGATCAGATGGCCGTGACCCTCCTCGATCTCGCGCACCACCAACACCGAACACGGCGCGTGAATCGCCACTTTTTCGGCCACCGCCGGGTCCCAGAACGCCTTGGTGATGCTGCGATAGGGCTGCGACGCGCCGATCACGATCAGGTCGTAGTGCCCGATTTCCCATTGCTCGAGGATGCCCGAGGCCACGTCGTGGGCGACCTTGAGCTTGAGCACGATCATCTTGCCCTTGGCATTGACGTAGGTAATTTTGTTGTCGCCCAAGGGGTCGCCTTCGACGTCGACGTGGCCGGTTTCCTCGCG
>CAZDFF010000061.1:0-15287 GCA_964504425.1 uncultured Hyphomicrobiales bacterium | reverse complement strand
CTGGCTTCCATTTCGGCCAGCCGGTCGGCGGCTTCCTGGCGCTTGATTTCGGCGGTTTCCAGGAATCCGAACAGGGTCTGGCGCTGCGCCGCGATTTCGCCCGGCCGTTCGGCCAAGCGGTCGAGTTCGGCGCTGACGCGGTTGCGCCGGTCCTCGAGTTCGAGCATCCGCTGGGCGGCGCCGTCGGCGCGCTGGCGCCAGGATTCCAACTCGCGTCCGATGTCCTCGATGCGCCGGCGGCGTTCCTCGGCGGCGCGCAGCAATTGGTCGTAACCGGTCCGGCACTCGACCTGGGTCGTGCGTCGCTTACCCAATTCCGTGCGCATCGCCGCCATGCGCTCGCGCGGCTCGGCCGGATCGGGAAGGCGGCTCAGTTCCTCGTCGGCGTCGGCGGCATGGTTGCGCGCCTCGCCCAGTTCGGCTTCCAGCCCGGCGATGGTCGCGTTCAGTGCGGCGATCGCGGCGTCGTGCTCGGCGGCTTTTTCCTTGATCGCGGAAAGCGCGTCACGGGCGCGGCCGACGGCGGCTTCGGCCTGGTTGGCGCCGGCCCGGGCAAGGCGTTCGGCCTCGGCGACCGCAAGATCGGCGTGGCCGGCTTCCGTGGCGCGCGCGTCGGCGGCGTCGGCCTTGGCCCGCGCGCCGATCAGGTTTTCGCGCACCAGGCGCAGCCGCGTACGCTGCTCCAGGCGCATCGCCGCCTGGGTCTCGGCGCCCGGTGAAATCGTATAACCGTCCCAACGCCACAGGCCGCCGTCGCGGCTGACCAGGCGCTGGCCGACCGTCAGCGTCGGCGCCAGGCGCCGGCCGTCCTCGGCCGTTTCGACCAGGCCGATCTGCGACAGCCGGCGGGTCAACGCCGCCGGTCCGCGCACGACTTCGGCCAACGGCCGGGTGCCCGCCGGCAGGGCCGGGGCGGATTCGTAAGGCGCCAGCGTCTCCCAATGAATCGGCGCCGCGGCGTCGGCCGGCGCCGTCAGGTCCTCGCCCAACGCCACGCCCAGCGCGGTTTCGAAACCGAGATCGACCGTGACCGCGTCGACCAGGGGCGGCCACAGGTCCGGGTCGCCCGATTCCAGCATCTTGGCCAGCGCCTTTTCCTCGGCTTCCAGCCCGGCCAGGGCCGCGCCGGCCTCGCGCCGGTCTTCCAGCGCCGCCTTGGTGGCGATGGCGGCGTCGGCGCGGGCGCGCTCGGCTTCGGCGACGGCGGCGCGCGCGGCTTCCAGCGCGGCCAAGGCTTGGGTCAGTTCGGCTTCGGCGCCCTCGACCTGGGCCTCGGCGATGGCTTCGGCTTCGGCTGTTTGGCGTTGCTCGCCGATTTCGCGTAGCCGCGCCTCGATCCTGCCGACGCGAACCGAAAGGTCCGTTCGCGTGCGCTCCAGGCTGACGCGGCGGGCCTCGATCTCGGCGACCTGCTGGGTCAGCCGGGCCAGTTCCGCGTCCATGGTTTCGACCGCGTCGGTCGCGGCGGAAAGGCGCGTCGCGGCCTCGGCCTGTTCGGTTTCCTCGCCCGAACACGCGGCCATGGTCGCCGCCCGTTCCGCTTCCAGCAGGTCGATGGCCGCGGCGGCGTCGGCCGCCAGCGTCTGTTCGCGGCCCATGTCCTGGGCGACCTGTTCCAGGCGCGTCTCGCAGTCGTGGCGCTGCTGCGTGACGCGTTGTTCTTCGGCTTCGAGCTGTTCACGCGCGAGTTTCAGGCGCTGCCATTCGGCGGCGGCCTCGGCTTCGGTCTGGCGGGCTTCCGGCAGGCCGGCGGCGCATTCGCTTTGCACCGTCGCCGCGCGTCCGGCGTGGCGGGTCAGTTCGGCGACGGCGTTTTCCGCCCGGCGCAGGCTTTCGCGGTTGGATTCGAGGGATTCCTCGGCCGCCTTCCAGCGCAGCAGGAACATCGTCGCTTCCGCCGTGCGGATGTGGTCGCTGAGGTTGCGATAGCGCGACGCCTGGCGCGATTGCTTCTTCAGGTGTTGCAACTGGGCTTCCAGCGTGACCATCACGTCGTCGACGCGCGACAGGTTGGTTTCGGCCCCGCGCAGGCGCAATTCGGCCTCGTGACGGCGCGAATGCAGGCCGGTGATGCCGGCGGCTTCTTCCAGAAGGTGCCGCCGCTCGATCGGCTTGGCGGCGATGACCGCGCCGATGCGGCCTTGGCTGACCAGGGCGGTCGACCGCGCGCCGGTCGCCGAATCGGCGAACAGCAGTTGCACGTCGCGGGCGCGGACTTCCTTGCCGTTGACCCGGTAGGTCGATCCGCCGCCGCGTTCGATCCGGCGACTGACGTCCAGTTCGTCGACGTCGTTGAACTGGGCCGGCGCGGCGCGCTCGGTGTTGTCCAGTTTCAATTGCACCTCGGCGATGTTGCGCGCGGGCCGGTTGGCCGTGCCGCCGAAGATGACGTCGTCCATTTCGCTGCCGCGCATCTGCTTGGCCGACGTTTCGCCCATCACCCAGCGCAGCGCCTCGACCAAGTTCGATTTGCCGCAGCCGTTGGGGCCGACGACGCCGGTCAGACCCTTCTGGATTTCCAGATCGGTGCCGTCGACGAAGGATTTGAAGCCGGAAAGGCGGAGTCTTGAAAAGCGCAACACGGGTTTTTCGCTCGCTTTCTAAAATTTCACTTTTTCTTGCGCAGGGCGTCGTCGATGGCTTTCTTGAACGCGGCGTAAGGCTGCGCGCCGTCAATGCGGGTGCTGCCGATGATGAACGTGGGAGTCGAACGAATATCCAGCTTCTCGCTCGCTTCCTTGGCGCGGCCGGTGACGCCCTTCAGCAATTCCTGATTGGCGAGGCAGGCCTTGATATCGGCCGGCGACAGGCGGGCGAAGCGGGCGATCCGCTCGATTTCCACCATCGGGTCCTTGGCTTCGGCCCAACGGGCCTGTTCGCGGAAAAACAGCTCGATCAGTCCGTGATGGGCGTCCTTCGGGGCGCAGCGCGCGACCAGGGCGGCGGTCAACGCCCGGCCGCCGAGCGGAAAGTCGACCAGCACCAGCCGGACCTTGCCGGTGTCGATGTAGTCCTTCTTGATTTGCGGCAAGGTATCCCGGTGGAACGAGGCGCAATGCGGGCACCCGAGCGACGAATACTCGTAAATCGTCACCGGGGCGTCGGCGGCGCCGATGGAACGCTCCGCCAAGGCCTCGTTCAGGGGCAGGATCTCGGCCTGCGCCACGGGGGCCAGGAAAAGGAACGCCGAAACCGCCCAAAATACCAGGATTCGTGACAAGAAGACCTCACCAACTACTATATGTTGGCGGACTATACGGCCGCGCGGGCGACGGAGTCGACTCATTTTCCGGCCCTTTTCGGCCGCGAAAGCGGGGTTCAGCGGCCGGCTCGTCGCCGCCCGATAACGGCCCGGCCCAAGGCTTCCAGGCGCTCTCGCAGGGCCTCGTCGGTGACCGCCGACAGGCTTTTTTCGAGCGCGCGCTCTTCCTCGGCGGTCAGCGGCCGGATCGGTCTCGGCGCCGGGTCGTCCCGCCGGGGCAGCGGCCCGTTCTGCATGCGGAGGCCGGAAATCGCCCGGTAGCCGAAATAGCCGTTGATGCGTTCGACGACCATCGGTTCCAGGTGTTGCAGTTCGGTCGCCAATCCGCCGCTCTCGACGCGCAGATACAGCAGGCCGTCGGTATGTTTGCCCGGCGGATAGGCGATCCGCTGCGGCGCCGAACGCCGGGCCAGCATTTCGCCGACGATCATCGGCCAGTCGGCGACGATGGCGCCGTCGGCCAAGCCGCGCTTGCCGAACAGCGGCGACGTCACGCGCTTGGTGATGGCGGCCAAGGTGCCGATTCCGCGCTTTCTTTCGGCCATCCTTTGTTCCCTCGCCGGCCGGACATGCATTAGGCTGGCGGCGTCATGGTAGATGTCCGCCGATGCCCCCGCAATTGCTCGTGCCGATAAGCCGCAAGCCGGCCGCCCGTCTTCTGGCGTGGTACGACCGCCATCGCCGGCATTTGCCGTGGCGGGCCGATCCGGGCGCGATGCCGGCTCCTTATAGAGTCTGGCTCAGCGAGATCATGCTGCAGCAGACGACGGTCGCGACCGTCGGGCCGTACTTCGCGCGGTTTCTCGAGCGCTGGCCGACGGTCGAGGCCTTGGCCGGCGCCGATCTCGACGCGGTGCTGCACGCCTGGCAGGGGCTCGGCTACTACGCGCGGGCGCGCAATCTGCACAAGTGCGCCAAGGTCGTCGCCCAACAACACGGCGGCCGCTTCCCCGACACCGAGGAAGAGCTGCGAAGCCTGCCCGGCGTCGGCGACTACACGGCCGCGGCCGTCGCCGCCATCGCCTTCGGGCGCAAGGCGACGCCGGTCGACGGCAACATCGTGCGCGTGATCGCGCGCTACCGCGCCGTCGGCGAAGCCTTGCCGGGCGCCAAGTCCCGCATCGTCGGGCTGGCTCGCGAGTTGACGCCGAACAAGCGGGCAGGCGATTTCGCCCAGGCGCTGATGGATATCGGCGCCACAATCTGCACGCCGCGCGCGCCCAAATGCGATCTATGTCCGTGGCGGGGCGATTGTCGGGCGCGGGCCGAAGGAACGCCCGACGCCTATCCGGTCAAGGTCGCGAAGAAGCCGCGCCCGGTCCGGCACGGCATCGTTTTCTGGGCGCTGGATCGAAGCGGGCGGGTCTTGCTGCGGCGGCGCCCGGAAAAAGGTTTGCTCGGCGGCCTGATGGAATTTCCGTCGACCCCTTGGCGGGCGCAGCCGTGGACGCTGGCCGACGCGGCAACCGAAGCGCCGGCCGCGGCGGCATGGCGGCTTTTGCCCGACACCGTCGAGCACACCTTCACGCATTTCCACTTGAAGCTGTCGGTCGCCGTCGGCCGAACGAAAACGGTGAACGTCCCGGACGCGACCTGGTGCGCGGTCGGCCGGCTCGGCGACCACGCGCTGCCCACGGCGATGAAGAAGGTGGCGGATCTGGTTGCTTATTCGTCGTAGACGACCAGGGAATCGAACGGTACGTCGATCTTCTTGCGGCCGCCCAGGAACGACAGTTCGATCAGGCAGGCGGCGCCGGCGACGGTGGCGCCGACGTTGCGGAACAACTGAATCGACGCCGCGAGCGTGCCGCCGGTGGCGAGCAGGTCGTCGAGAATGACCACGCGCTGGCCCGACTTCACCGCGTCGTGCTGAATCTCGATCGTGTCGGTGCCGTATTCCAGCGCGTATTCGTGCCGGATCGTCTTGCCGGGCAGTTTGCCCTTCTTGCGGATCATCGCGAACCCGCATCCGAGTTTAAGGGCCAGCGGCGCGGCCACCAGGAAGCCGCGCGATTCGATTCCGGCCAGGATGTCCGGCTGATGGCGGCCGACGATGCGGGCCATGCGGCCCATCGTCACCTGCCAAGCGTCGGCATGCGCCAGCAGCGTCGAAATGTCGTAGAAAAGAATGCCCGGCTTGGGAAAGTCGGGAATCGAGCGGATGTGGTTCTTGATGTCCATGGGGTCCCGTCGCGGCGAGGTTGGTTGCGCCGCATCCTAGCGGCTCTCAGGCCTTCGGCAAATCAAAGGTTTTCAAATCGCCCCGGGGATTCCATGCTGGCGGCGGTGTCGACCGAGGAGCAAAGGTGCGCCATGACCCATGTCTTTCGTCGCCAGATCGCCGGAACCATGCCCGTCGCCGACCGGGGCGAGGGCGTCTATATCGTCGATACCGAAGGCAAGCGCTATATCGACGCGTCGGGCGGGGCGGCGGTTTCCTGCCTCGGCCACAGCGACGGCGACGTGATCCGCGCCATCCAGAACCAGGCCGGGCGGCTGCCGTTCGCGCACACCGGATTTTTCACGTCGGCACCGGCCGAGGAGCTGGCCGATACCTTGGCTGCGAGCGCGCCGATGGGCATCGGCATGGTTTATTTCGTGTCCGGCGGATCGGAAGCCGTCGAGGCGGCGCTGAAGATGGCGCGCCAATACTTCCTGGAAAAAGGCGAGCCGAAACGGCATCGCTTCATCGCCCGGCACCAGAGCTATCACGGCAACACCCTGGGCGCGCTGGCCGTCGGCGGCAACAAGTGGCGCCGCGCGCCCTACGCCGAGATGCTGATGGACGTCGAACATATTTCGCCGTGCTACCCCTACCGGGGCATGAAGCCCGGCGAGACCGAGGCGGCTTACGGCTTGCGCGTCGCCGACGAACTGGAATCCGCGATCGAACGGTCCGGCCCGGGCACGGTGGCCGCCTTTGTCGCCGAGACCGTGGTCGGCGCGACCGTCGGCGTGGCGCCGCCGGTGCCCGGTTATTTCAAGCGCATTCGCGAAATCTGCGACTGCCACGGCGTGCTTCTAATTCTCGACGAGGTGATGTGCGGCATGGGCCGCACCGGCACGCTGCACGCCTGCGAGCAGGACGGCATCGCGCCCGATCTTCTCTGCATCGCCAAGGGATTGGGCGCCGGCTACCAGCCGATCGGCGCGGTCATGGTGTCGGAAAAGGTCTATGCCGCTTTTCGCGACGGCAGCGGCGCTTTCCAGCACGGCCACACCTACATGGGGCATCCGACCGCGTGCGCCGCCGCCCTGGCGGTGCAGCGCGCGATCCGCGACCGCGGCCTTTTGGCCAACGTGCGGCGCCAGGGCGAGAATTTGACCCGTTCGCTGACCGCGCGGTTCGGCAATCATCCGCATGTCGGTGACATCAGGGGGCGCGGCTTGTTCCGGGGTGTCGAACTGGTCGCCGATCGGGGCACCAAGGAACCGTTCGATCCGAAGCTGAAGATCAACGCCCGCATCAAGACGAAGGCGATGGAACGGGGGCTGATCTGCTATCCGGGCGGCGGCACGGCGGACGGCGTGCGCGGCGATCACGTTTTGCTGGCACCGCCCTTCATCGTTACCGACGACCACGTTGCCGAAATCGTCGAGAAGCTGGGCGATGCCGTCGAGGCGGCGCTGAAAGAGGCCGGCGTATGACCGGTGCCGCGTGGGACCCGCTGATCGTCGCGGTGGCGCCGAACGGCGCCCGGTTGACCAAGACGGACCATCCGGCGATTCCCATCGCGCCCGACGAACTGGCGCGCACCGCGGCCGAATGCATCGACGCCGGCGCGGCGATGATCCACCTGCACGTGCGCAACAAGGACCAGCGTCACACGCTCGATGCCGATGCCTACAAGGCCGCCATCGCCGCCGTGCGCCGCGAGGTCGGCCAACGCATCGTCATTCAGGCCACCAGCGAGGCGGTCGGCATCTACAAGCCGGACGAACAGATGGCGATGGTGCGCGCGGTCAAACCCGAAGCCGTGTCCTTGGCCGTGCGCGAGATCGTCCCGGACGACGCCAGCGAGAAGACGGCCGCCGACTTCCTGGCCTGGATCGCCAAGGAAAACATCTGTCCGCAATACATCCTTTATTCCGACGCCGACGTGCGCCGCTTCGCCGACCTGCGTGCGCGCGGCATCGTGCCCGGTTCGCGGCCGTTCGTCCTTTATGTGCTCGGCCGCTACACCAAGGGCCAGGTATCGGCGCCGACCGATTTGCTGCCCTTCCTCGCGGCCCAGGACGACGCATCCGTGCCGTGGGGCATGTGTGCGTTCGGCGCGCGCGAGAACGCCTGCGCGGTCGCGTCCGCGGCGCTGGGGGGCCACGTCCGCGTCGGCTTCGAAAACAACCGCCTGTTGCCCGACGGGGCGACGGCGCCGACCAATGCCGCCTCGGTCGCGCTCGTCGCCGCCGCCGCCCGCGCGATGGGGCGTCCGACGGCGGACGCCGACGGGACGCGTATCTATCTCTCGTCCGGCGCGTGAAAGCCCGACATTCGATTCGGCGACGGAACCGATAGGCGGGGATTATCAGAAGTTGCGGCACTAACGCCTTCTGTTAAACTGATTTCATGTCCCGCGGGGCCCGCCTGGTGGCGTGGGGGAGGGCGTTCCGGCGCTGTGTCGGCCTCGTGGGATTAGACCAGCCTCCATAACCGTAAAAGTCGCAAGACAGGAGAGGATAAATCATGATGAATCGAACCATCGTTTCCGCGCTGGCGGTGACCGCCGTCGCCGGGGCGCTCGTCGCTTCGGGGAGCGGCATCGCCGCAGCGGCCGAAAATAAGTTCGTCACCATCGGCACCGGCGGCGTCACCGGCGTCTACTACGCCGTCGGCGGTGCCATCTGCCGTCTGGTGAACAAGGACCGCAAGAAGCACAACATCCGTTGCTCGGTCGAATCGACCGGCGGCTCGATCTTCAACATCAACACCATCAAGGCCGGCGAACTCGATCTCGGCATGGCCCAGTCGGACTGGCAGTACCATGCCTTCAAGGGGACCAGCAAATTCAAGGACGGCGGCCCGTTCAAGGAATTGCGCGCCGTTTTCTCGGTGCATCCGGAGCCGTTCACCGTCCTTGCGCGCAAGGAAGCGGGGATCAAGACCTTCGCCGATTTCAAGGGCAAGCGCTTCAACGTCGGCAATCCCGGCTCGGGAACCCGCGGCTCGATGAGCGAGCTTCTCGATGCCATGGGCTGGAAGATGTCGGATTTCTCGCTGGCCTCCGAACTCAAGGCCGACGAGCACGGCGCGGCGCTGTGCGACAACAAGATCGACGGCTTCTTCTACGGCGTCGGCCATCCTTCGGCGAACATCCAGGACCCGACCACGGCGTGCGGCGCGAAGCTGGTGCCGCTGACGGGGCCGGCGGTCGACAAACTGGTTAAGGGCGCTCCCTATTACGCCAAGGTCGAAATCCCGGGCGGTCTGTATATCGGCAATCCCCAGGCCACCCCGACCTACGGCGTCATGGCGACGATGGTTTCGTCGACCAAGGCGTCGCCGGACGTCGTCTATCAGATCGTGAAGGCGGTGTTCGACAACTTCGACGACTTCAAGAAGTTGCACCCCGCGTTCGCGCATCTCGATCCGAAGTTGATGGTCGTGAACGGCAATTCCGCGCCGCTCCACGATGGCGCCAAGCGCTACTACAAGGAAAAAGGCTGGATCAAATAGGCGGGTCACCCGTGCAATCGAAAGCCTCGTAACCTGGGCGATCCCTGGCCGCGTCGGCGCGGCCGGGGATCGTTGCACCGAGGGCGGGGGCGCTTTTCAGTGAATGGCAGGGGGATCGGCCATGGAAGATGTCAAGGCGGGCGGTAAGGCGACGGCGACCGAAAATCTTCAAGACATCGTAGCGGAAGCCGATACGGGAGGAAGAAAGCCGACCGGGTTCCCCGCCAAGCTCCTTCTCGTGATTCCGGTCGTATGGTCGCTGTTCCAAATCTGGATCGCATCCCCCCTTCCTTACGTTTTCAACGTCTTCATCCTCAACGACACGCAATCTCGCTCGATTCACCTCGCGTTCGCCATCTTCCTCGCATTCCTGGCGTTTCCGGCGTTCAAGTCGTCGCCGCGCAGCCACATACCGATCGTCGACTGGGTATTGGCCTTCGCCGGGGCCTTCGCCGCCGGATATTTGTTCATCTTCTATCGGGCATTGGCCGAACGACCGGGCCTGCCGACGACTCTCGACCTCGTCACCGCCGTCGTCGGACTCTGCATTCTTCTTGAGGCCGCGCGCCGATCGATCGGTCCCGCGATCAGCATCGTTGCCCTGATCTTCCTGGGTTATGTCTTTTTGGGGCCCTATCTCCCCGGCATGATTTCCCACAAGGGCGCCTCGGTCACCCGGGCGATGTCCCAGTTCTGGCTGACCAGCGAAGGCGTCTTCGGCGTCGCCCTGGGGGTATCCAGCAGCTTCGTCTTCCTTTTCGTTCTGTTCGGGTCGCTCCTCGAGAAGGCCGGCGCCGGAAACTACTTCATCCAACTGTCGTTCGCGCTTCTCGGCCATCTGCGCGGCGGACCGGCCAAGGCGGCGGTGGCGTCGTCGGGAATGACCGGTCTGATTTCCGGCTCCTCGATCGCCAACGTGGTGACGACCGGGACCTTTACCATTCCGCTCATGAAGCGCGTCGGCTATACCGGCGAGAAGGCCGGTGCCGTCGAGGTCGCCGCCTCGGTCAACGGCCAGATCATGCCGCCGGTGATGGGCGCCGCGGCGTTCCTGATGGCCGAATACGTCGGCATATCCTACGTCGAGGTCTGCAAGCACGCGATCCTGCCGGCGCTCATCACCTATATCGCGCTGTTTTACGTCGTTCACGTCGAGGCCCTGAAGGCCAACCTGAAAGGCATCCCGCGGACGCGCCGGCACAGCCGCCTTCAGTCGCTGGCGAACTTCGCGATGACGCTCTGCGGAATCATCATTTTGTCCGCGATCGTTTACTATGGCATCGGGTGGACGAAGCAGCTGTTCGGATCCCTCGCCACCTGGGTTCTCGCCGTGGCGTCGCTGGCCATTTATATCGGGCTTGTCGCTTATCGCGCGAAGGCGCCCGACCTTGCGCTCGACGATCCCAATGCCGTGATCGCGCACTTGCCCGACGCCGGGACGACGGCCAAGACGGGACTCCATTTCCTGCTGCCGGTCGTGGTGCTGATCTGGTGCCTGATGGTCGAGCATCTTTCGCCGGGGCTCTCGGCGTTCTGGGCGACCCTGCTGATGATGTTCATCCTCGTGACCCAGCGTCCGCTGACCGAATTTTTCCGCGGCGACCGCGCACTGATCGAACCGTTCAAGCTCGGCGTTGCCGAACTCGTCGACGGCTTGACGATCGGCGCCAGGAACATGATCGGCATCGGGATCGCGACCGCCGCCGCCGGCATCGTCGTCGGCACCGTGTCGTTGACCGGGATCGGCCTGATCATGACGGAACTGGTCGAGTTTCTTTCCGGCGGCAATCTCTTGGCGATGCTGCTCTTGACCGCGTTCATCTGCCTGATCCTCGGGATGGGGCTGCCGACGACCGCCAACTACATCGTCGTCGCGACCCTGATGGCGCCGGTGGTGGTGGAACTGGCCGCGCAAGGCGGGCTCGCGGTGCCCCTGATCGCCGTTCATTTGTTCGTCTTCTATTTCGGCTTGATGGCGGACGTGACGCCCCCGGTCGGGCTGGCGTCGTTCGCGGCATCGGCGATATCCGGGGCCGACCCGGTGCGCACCGGAATTCAGGCATTCCGCTACGAAATTCGCACCGGGCTCTTGCCGTTTATCTTCATCTTCAACAACCAGCTCATCTTGATCGGTATCGACGTCTGGTACGAACTGGTCCTGACCGTGATCGGCGCGTTGGTCGCCATCCTTCTCTTCGTCGCCGCGACCCAGTCTTACTTCCTCGTGCGCAATCGGTGGTACGAAACGGTGGCGATGCTGCTGGTGTGCTTCTCGCTGTTCCGGCCGGGATTCTGGATGGACATGATCTCTCCGCCGTACGTCAACGCCGATCCCAAGAGCGTGTTCCAGCATGCCGCGGCCGAGCCGGCGAACGGGTTCATCCGCTTCGTCGTCGCCGGCGAAACGCGATCGGGCAAGGAAGTTCAAAAAGTCATCACGCTGCAACTCGGGGAGCCGGGCACCGGAGAGGCGCGCCTGAAGAAGGCCGGTCTCCGCCTCATGTCCGAAGACGGCAAGATGATCGTCGAATCGGTTCAGTTCGGCACGCCCGCCCATAAGGTCAAGTTCGAACGCGATTTCGAGATCAAGGCGGTCCAGATCGACTCGGCGGCGCCCTCGAAATTCTGGATGTTCGTGCCCGCGTTCGCGCTGCTGGCGTTGATCGTCGTCGCGCAGCGGCGGCGGCGGATAGCCGAGGCGGCGGCTTAGAGAAAGTGCAAACGAAAACGCCGCCGTCCCGGGAGGGCGGCGGCGTCGGGATTCCGAGAAACGAAAGATTTATTTCAGGGTCTTCAGGTATTCGATGACGGCCTTGCGTTCGCCGGCGTTGGTCAGCTTGAAGGCCATGCCGCTGCGGGCCGCGCCCTTTTCCTTAACGAACTTGTTGGGGTCCGTGAGATAGGTGTCGAGCGCCTTTTCATCCCACTCCCACTTCGCGTCCTTGAGGCCGACGTAGCGGTTGAATTTCTCGGCCGTGCCGGCCTTGCGGCCGTAGACGCCGAACAGCGACGGGCCGACTTTGTTGACGCCCTTTTCCTCGCTGTGGCAGGCCCGGCATTTGGTGCGAAACACCTTGTCGCCTTCGGCGGCGTTCGCGGCGCCCGGCGTGCCGCTCAATGCGATCGCCAACGCGGCCGCGCCGATCGCCATGAATTTGCCGTAAGTCATTCTTCCGTCTCCGTAAAATGGTTCAAGAATCAATCGAGGGGTCGGCATTATGGTCATGCCGCCTTGGCCTTGCAACCCGGTTCGCGCATGCCGCGCGAATCCGAAAATGGCATGGAATTGGGGCGAAATTCAGGCGCCCGGCCGGTCGGGCGCGCTCAATTCAACAGCTTGTTCGGCAGCCACATGGCGATGTCCGGGAACATCATTACCAGCGACAGCCCGATCAACTGCAGGATCACGAACGGCACGATGCCGCGGTAGATATGCGACATCTTCACTTCCGGCGGCGCCACGCCCTTCATGTAGAAGAGCGCGAATCCGAACGGCGGCGTCAGGAACGACGTCTGCAGGTTGACCGCCAGTAGGATGGCGAACCAGTAGACGACATCGCGCTTCGCCACGTGGTCGCCGAAATCGAGCAGTTCGATGATCGGCGCGAATACCGGCAGCACGATCAAGGTGATCTCGATCCAGTCGAAGAAGAAACCCAGACAGAAGACCAGCACCATCAGGGCGATGAGTATGCCCCAGGAACCAAGCTTGGCGCCCTCGACCATGCCGATCACCACGTCGTCGCCGCCGAGCGCGCGGAACACGTAGGAAAACGCCGTCGCGCCGAGGAAGATCATGAACAGCATCGCGCCCGTCAGCGCCGAGCGTTCGACCACGTCCTTCATGATCGGCCAGGTGAGCTTCCGGTTGATGAACGCCAGCGCGATCGCGCCCGCGGCGCCGACGCCGGCCGCTTCCGTCGGCGTCGCCCAGCCGAACAGGATCGAGCCCAGCACCAGGAAAATCAAAATGACCGGCGGAATGAAGCTTTTCAGGACCAGGACCGCCAGTTCGCCCGCGGTCTGCGGGCCGATGTCGTCGGGCAGCGGCGGCGCCAGCGACGGTTTGAGCTGACAGACCGCGTAGATGTAGACGAAATAGAGGATCGACAGCAGCATGCCCGGCAGGAACGCGGCGAAGAACATGTTGCCGACCGACTTGCTGAGCAGATCGGCCATGATGACCAGCATGATGCTGGGCGGAATCAGGATGCCGAGCGTTCCCGAAGCGGCGATGGTGCCGGTCGCCAGCGGCTTGTCGTAATTCCGCTGCACCATCACCGGCAGCGCCAGCAGCGTCATCATCACTACCGAGGCGCCGACGATGCCCGTCGTCGCCGCCATGACGGTGCCCATGACGGTGACGGACAGCGCCAGGCCGCCGGGCACGCGCCGCAGCAGCACCTGAAGGCAATGCAGCAGGTCGCTGGCGACGCCGCTTTTTTCCAGCATCGTTCCCATGAAGATGAACATCGGAATGGCGGTCAGGATCAGGTTCTCGGCGATGCCGCCCCAGATGCGCGGCAGCAGGTTGAAAAGTTGCAGCGCCGAGAAGGCGTCGAACATGATGCCCAATCCGGCGAACCCGAGGCCGACGCCGCCCAGCACGAACGCGACCGGGTAGCCGCTGAACAGCAGCAAGGCCAACGCCAGGAACATCGCGATCGGCAGCATTTCGGCCATGGCTCAGCGGTCCTTGGCGAGCGGGGGAATAATGTGGGCGTCCTCGGCTTCTTCCTCGCCTTGCAGGCGGGCGCGCAGGTGCGGAGGGCCGAACAATTCGACGATCTTGCGAAACAGGACGGCGACTCCGGCGAGCAGCAACACGGCGAACCCGAGCGGGATCGCCGACTTGATGATCCAGCGATGCGGCAGACCGGTGGCCGATGCCGAGGATTCGTCCAGTTCGAGCGAGCGCCAGACGAAATCGGTGCCGAAATAGACGATGACGATGCAATAGGGGATCAGGAACAGCACGACGCCGGCGATTTCCAGCCACCACTTCGCCCGTTCCGAGAGGCGGTCGCGGACCAGGTCGATCCGCACGTGCGCGTTCGCGATGTAGGCGTAGCCGATGCAGAACGCGAACAGGATGGTGTGCAGGTGCCATTCCAGCTCCTGCAATTTGGTCGATCCCAGAACCAGAAAGCGTCGCGAGATCACGTCGAACACGGTGACGAGCACGATCGCGACGCCGGCCCAGGCGGCAACCTTGCCGATCCGGGTCACCAACCGGTCGAGAATTTCACAGGTGCGGGTGAGCGTTTCCATGGCAATCCCAGGGCCGGCCCGCCGAACCGGGGGCCGCCGGCCGCGTCAAGCGGCGGCGGTCCCCGTCTCGTAGGATGGCGATATGTCGGGCTCCCGGATCCCTTAGAGGTACCCGAGTTCCTTCCAGATCTGATGGCCCTTGCGGAAGGTCGAATAGGACTCGTGAACCTTCTTGAAGACCGGGTCCTTGGCGCTTTCTTCCTTCACGACTTCTTCCCACGCCTTTTCCAGCGTATCGAGGATGCTCTTCGGCCAGCGATGGAACTGCACGCCCTTGGTCTTAAGTTCGGCCAGCGCCTTACCCTGGATGGCCTCGCCCTCGGCGATGCCTTCGCGGATATTGTCGCCGCAGGCCATTTCCAGCTGGACGCGCTGGGTCTTCGACATTTCGTTCCACTTCTGATCGCTGATCATCATGTCGAACAGGGTCGACTGCTGATGCCAGCCCGGGAAGTAGTAGTGCTTGGCGACCTGGTGGAAGCCGAGACTCAGGTCGATCGCGGGCATCGAGAACTCGGTCGCGTCGATGGTGCCGCGTTCCAGCGCCGGGTAGATGTCGCCGGCGGCGAGAAGCTGGGTCGAGACGCCCATCTTCTGCATGACCTTGGCGCCCAGGCCGAAGAAGCGCATCTTCAGGCCCTTCAGGTCGTCCACCGACTTGATCTCCTTGCGGAACCAGCCGGACGCCTCGGGCGCGATGATGCCGCACATCATCGAATGGATCTTATGTTCGGCCAGGATGCCTTCGAACAGCTGCTTGCCGCCGCCGTAGTAGAACCAGGCGAGGTATTCGCCGGACGCCGGCCCGAACGGCACGGCCGAGAAGAACGCGAGCGCGGGGATCTTGCCGATGTAATAGCCCGGCGTCGACCATGCGGCGTCGAGCGATCCCTTGGATATCGCGTCGAACATCTGCAGCGGCGGGACCAGGGCGTTCGGCTCGAAGAATTTGATGTCGAGCGTGCCGCCCGAAACGGCGGCGGCCTTGACCGGAATGTTCTTGCCGAGCGATCCGAGCTGAACCAACTTGCCCGGGAAGGCGCTGCCCATCTTCATCGACACTTTCTTGTCGGCGGCGTC
>CAZDFF010000060.1:0-15301 GCA_964504425.1 uncultured Hyphomicrobiales bacterium | reverse complement strand
GCACGGTCTTGCCGACGCCGGCGCCGCCGAACAGGCCGATCTTGCCGCCCTTGGCATACGGGCTGATCAGATCGACGACCTTGATGCCGGTGGTCAGGATTTCCGCTTCGGTCGACTGGTCGACGAAGGCCGGCGCGGGCGCGTGGATCGGCGCCGTCTGCTTGGTGTTGATCGGGCCGCGCTCGTCGATCGGCTCGCCGATGACGTTGATGATGCGGCCCAGGGTCTCGGGGCCGACCGGCACCTGGATCGGGCTGCCGGTGTCCTTGACCTCGAGGCCGCGCTGAAGGCCGTCGGTCGAATCCATGGCGATGCAGCGGACCGAATTTTCGCCCAGATGCTGCGCGACTTCGAGCACCAGCAGCTTGTTCTCGTGTTTCAGGTGCAGGGCGTTCAGGATGTTCGGCAGTTCGCCTTCGAAGCGCACGTCCACGACCGCGCCCAACACCTGGGTAATGCTGCCGATTGAATTACTGGCCATCGTTCGTGCTCCTATGCCCTCTAGCGGCGTTTGGTCCGGCTCAGATCGCTTCCGCGCCCGAGATGATTTCGATCAATTCCTTGGTGATGTAGGCCTGGCGCGTCCGGTTGTAGCGGAGCGTCAGCCTGTCGATCATGTCGCCCGCGTTGCGGGTCGCGTTGTCCATGGCGGTCATGCGCGCGCCGTGCTCGGAGGCCGAGCTTTCCAGCAACGCCTGGAACATTTGGATCGCCATGTTGCGCGGCAAGAGGCTGGCGAGGATTTCGTCTTCCTCCGGTTCGAAGATGAAGGTCGCCTTGGGGCCGGCGGCCTTCGCGTCGGCGTCGGCCTTGTCCGCCTTGGCGGGTTTGAACGGGATCACCTGCTGCAGCGTCGGGATTTGCGTCATGGCCGACTGGAAGCGGTTGAAGACGATGGTGCAGACGTCGAATTCGCCGGCCTCGAACATGGCGACGACGCGCTCGGCGACGCCCGCCGCGTCCGTGTAATCGACCCCGCGCCGGCCGATGCCGGTGATGTCGCCGACGATCATGTCCCGCATGTCGCGCTTCAGAGCGTCGCGGCCTTTGCGGCCGACGCACAGGAACTTCGCCGTCTTGCCCTCACCCCTCAGCGCCAGCGCGCGCCGCTTGGCTTCGCGCACGATGGAACCGTTGAAGCTGCCGCACAGGCCGCGGTCGGCGGTGCAGACGACCAGCAGGTGCACGTCTTCCTTGCCGGTGCCGGCCAGCATCCGGGGCGCGCCCGGCGCGCCGGCGATGCTTTGCGCCAGCGACCCGACCATGCGTTCCATGCGGACGGCGTAGGGACGGGCGGCTTCGGCCGCTTCCTGGGCGCGGCGCAGCTTGGCGGCGGCGACCATCTTCATCGCCGCCGTGATCTTGCGCGTCGACTTGACGCTGTTGATCCGGTTCTTGAAGTCCTTGAGGCTCGGCATCGCGCCCTATCTCGAGATCGGGTTGACGGGAATTCGGATCAAGCGCCGGATCAAGCGAACGTCTTGGAGAAATCGTCGAGGAACGCGCTCAGCTTGGCGGTGGTGTCGTCCGACAGCGCCTTTTCCTTGCGGATCGTTTCCAGGATCGCCTTGCCCTTGGTCCGAACCTCGGCCAGGAGTTGCTGCTCGAAGCGGGTCACGTCGCCGACCGCGATCTTGTCGAGATAGCCCTTCACGCCGGCGAAGATCGACACCACCTGTTCCTCGACCCGAAGCGGCGTGTACTGCGGCTGCTTCAGGATTTCGGTCAGGCGGGCGCCGCGCGCCAGCAGCTTCTGCGTCGAGGCGTCGAGATCGGAGGCGAACTGCGCGAACGCCGCCATTTCGCGGTACTGCGCCAGTTCCAGTTTGATCGAGCCGGCGACCTGCTTCATCGCCTTGATCTGGGCCGCCGAGCCGACGCGGCTGACCGACAGGCCGACGTTCACCGCCGGGCGGATGCCCTTATAGAAGAGTTCGGTCTCGAGGAAGATCTGCCCGTCGGTGATCGAAATCACGTTGGTCGGAATGTAGGCGGAAACGTCGCCGGCCTGGGTTTCGATCACGGGGAGCGCCGTCAGCGACCCGGCGCCGTGGGCGTCGCCCATCTTCGCCGCGCGCTCGAGCAGGCGCGAATGCAGGTAGAAGACGTCGCCCGGATAGGCTTCGCGGCCCGGCGGGCGGCGCAGCAGCAGCGACATCTGGCGATAGGCGACGGCCTGCTTGGAAAGATCGTCGTAGAAGATGACCGCGTGCATGCCGTTGTCGCGGAAGTATTCGCCCATGGCGCAACCGGTGTAGGGCGCCAGGAACTGCAGCGGCGCCGGCTCGGATGCGGTCGCGGCGACGACGATCGAGTACTTCATCGCGTCGTTGTCTTCCAGCGTCTTGACCAGCTGCGCGACGGTCGAGCGCTTCTGCCCGATGGCGACGTAGATGCAATAAAGCTTCGCCTTCTCGTCGTCGCCTTCGTTGATCGATTTCTGGTTGAGGATGGTGTCGATGATGACGGCGGTCTTGCCGGTCTGGCGGTCGCCGATGATCAGTTCGCGCTGGCCGCGGCCGACCGGGATCAGGCTGTCGATGGCCTTCAGGCCGGTCTGCATCGGTTCGTGCACCGATTTGCGCGGAATGATGCCGGGCGCCTTGACCTCGACGCGGGAACGCTTGTCGGTCGCGATCGGGCCCTTGCCGTCGATCGGATTGCCCAGCCCGTCCACCACGCGGCCCAGCAGTTCTTTGCCGATCGGGACCTCGACGATGGCGCCGGTACGCTTCACCAGGTCGCCTTCGCGGATCGCGCGATCGTCGCCGAAGATCACGACGCCGACGTTGTCGGCTTCGAGGTTCAGCGCCATGCCCTTGATGCCGCCGGGAAATTCGACCATCTCGCCAGCCTGGACGTTGTCGAGACCGTAGACGCGGGCGATGCCGTCGCCGACCGACAGGACGCGACCGACCTCGGCGACCTCGGCTTCGCTGCCGAAGTTGGCGATCTGCTCCTTCAAGATGGCGGAGATTTCCGCGGCCCGGATTTCCATTAGGCGACCCCTTTCATGGCGAGGCGTAACTGCTGCAGTTTGGTGTTGAGCGAACTGTCGACCATGCGCGAGCCGACCTTGACGACGAGGCCGCCCAGCAGCCCCGCGTCGACCTTGGCGTCGATGGCGACCTTGGTGCCGATGGCGCGCTTCAAGGCGTCGCCCAGCTGCGTCAGCTGGGCTTCCGTCAGCGGCTTGGCGGAAACCACCTCGGCGGTGGTTTCGCCGCGCTTGGCGGCAAGCCGGGCCTGGAACGCCTTGATCATGTCGGGCACGGCGTAAAGCCGGCGGTTTTCGGCGACGACGGCGACGAAATTGCGCGTCAGCTTGTCCATGCCGGCCTCGGCCATGACCGCATCCATGCCGAACCGTTGATCGGTCCGCTTCAGGATCGGCGAGGCGATCAGCCGCCGCAGATCGTCGGACGCGCGAATCATGGTCTGAAGTTGGTTGAGATCGTCCGCCACCCCGTCAAGGGCGCCGGATTCCTCGGCAAGCTCGAACAACGCGGCGGCGTAGCGCCCGGCAAGGCCGGTGACGCCCGTGGCATCGGATGACACGTCCGATTTCCTCGATTCCCCAACACGATAAAGGCGCACCGGTGAAGTTGGGACCTTCATTCCCGCGCGCCGAAGCGGGCTGTTCTCTATCATACTCGTATTGGCGTTGCAACCAGCCTCGCCGCAGCCGCGAACTGGCCAGCATCGATTTGAAAAAAAACGATAATCCGCTTTTCGACAAAAGTACCGAAAGGGCTCGATTACAGAAAGGAATAGGGGTCGACGTCGACCTGCGCGCGCACGCTCCCGTGGGCCGGGCAGGCCTCCATCCAGCGCGTGAGAATCGGCTGGATCGCGACGTCCTTGCCGGCCTTGACCAGGAACCGGCGGCGATGCCGTCCCCTCAGCAATGCAAAGGGCGCCGGTGCCGGCCCCAACACCTGGATACCCGAATCTCGGGGGGCGGTGCGTGCCAGGGCGCGGGCATGGGCATCGACCTGGGCCTCGTCCGGGCCGGAAACGATCACGGCGGCCAGACGCCCGAACGGCGGCATGCCGTCGCGACGCCGGGCCTCGGTCTCGGCGGCGATGAACCGCTCGCGCTCGCCCGAGGTCAGGGCCTTCATCACCGGGTGGTCCGGCATGAACGTCTGCAGCAGCACTCGGCCCGGCAGCGCGCCGCGCCCGGCCCGCCCAGCCACTTGATAGAGCAACTGATAGGTTCGTTCCGCCGCGCGCAGGTCGCCGCCGTTGAGACCGAGATCGGCATCGACCACGCCGACCAGGGTCAGCATCGGGAAGTGATGGCCCTTGGCGACGATCTGGGTGCCGATTACTAGGTCGACGGCACGGTCTTCGACCTGGCGCACCAGATCGGATGCGGCGCGCGGGCCTTGCAGGTTGTCGGACGCGGCGATGGTGACGCGCACACCGGGAAAGGCCGCCGCCACTTCCTCCGCCAGGCGTTCGACCCCGGGGCCGCAGGCGGCGAACGAATCCTCGGCGGCGCACGACGGGCATTCGTTGGGCATCGGTGCGGCGAAGCCGCAGTGATGGCATTGCAGCCGCGCCGTCCGTCCGCCGCCCAGGCGGTGCTCGACCAGCCACGCGGTGCAGCGCGGGCAGTTCATCCGGTGGCCGCAGTGGCGGCAGAGCGTCAGCGGCGCGTAACCGCGGCGGTTGAGGAACAGGATCGCCTGTTCCTTGGCGGCGAAGGTCTCCGTCAGCGCCGTTTTCAATGGATCGGAGAGCCAGCGTCCGGCCGGCAGCTTCTCGGCCCGCATGTCGACGACGGCGACCTTGGGCAACACCGCGCCCGCGTGCCGGTCGGGCAAGTGCAGGCGGCCGTAGCGGCCGAGCTCGGCGTTCACGGTCGTTTCCAAAGACGGTGTCGCCGAGGCTAGCACGATCGCATGATTGCCCAGGCGGGCGCGCACCACGGCCATGTCGCGGGCGTTGTAGATCGGGCCTTCCTCCTGCTTGAAGGAGGAATCGTGTTCCTCGTCGACGACGATCAGGCCGAGATCGGGGAAAGGCAAAAACAGCGCCGAGCGCGCACCGACGACCACGGATACGGCGCCTTCGGCAACATGACGCCAGGCGGCCCGCCGCTGTCCCATGGCCAAGTCGGAATGCCATTCGACCGGGGCCGCGCCGAAGCGCCGGCGGAAGCGGTCCAGCCATTGCGCGCCGAGCGCGATTTCCGGCAGCAGCACCAGTGCCTGGCGGCCGCGCGCGAGGGTCTCGGCGATGGCCTGGAAATAGACCTCGGTCTTGCCCGAGCCGGGCACGCCGTCGAGCAATGTCACCGAAAACCCGTCGGCCGCCGCCTTCGCGCCCAAGGCGCGGGCGGCCTCGGCCTGGTCGGTCGAAAGGGTCGGTCCCTCGCGGCGCCAGTCGGGCTTCTCGGGCGGTGTGCCGGACGGCAGCGATACGGGTTCGAGCGCGCCCGCTTCCGCGAGGCCCTTGACGACGGCGGGGCCGACGGCGGCCTCGCGGGCGAGGTCGGTCGCCGTTCGCGGCGGGCCTTCGGCGGCGACCGCCAGCACCCGGCGCCGCGCCGGGGTTTCCTTGAACGCGGGCGGATGGCGGACCGCCACGTAGGCGGTTGTCGGGGCCGGCGGATCGAGCGCCTCGGGAACGCTCAAGGCCATCTTCAGGACCGCGCCCGGCGGGTTCAGGGTGTAGGCGGCGACCCAGTCGACGAACCGGCGTTGCACGTCGGTCATCGGCGGCACGTCGCGGCGGGTGCCGACTGATTTCAGCTTGGCTTCGGGGACGCCGCCCTGGGGCGGGCCCCAGATCACGCCGGTGACCGTGCGCCGGCCCAAGGGCACGGTCACGACGTCGCCCGGGGCGAGCCGCATCCCGTCCGGCACGCGGTAGTCGTAAATCCCGCTCAAGGGCAAGGGTAGTAGAACCCCGACGGTTTCGCCCACTAGATATTGGGATTTTTCGGTGCTGGAACTGGAATCCGCCGGAGCCATGGGCTACACTCTAACGGGCTTCCGGGGAAGCCGACCAGTGCCGTCGCGAACGAGGGGGTAAGGGATGTCCGTCAAGAACGCCGATCCGATCGAGACTCCCGAGCCGCCTTCGGAGGCCGATCGGGTCGCCGACTACCTGCGGGCGCATCCCGATTTCTTCGATGCCTACGAGGACGTGCTTGCGACCCTGATCGCCCCCGGCAAATGGACCGGCGACCGAGTCGTCGATTTCCAGAAGATCCTGCTCGAGCGCCGCATGAGCGAGATCGAGGAAATGCGCAACTGCGCCATGGAAGTGATCGAAACCAGCCGCACCAACATGTCGGTACAGTCGCGCACGCACGCCGCCGTGCTGGCGGTGCTGGGCGCGACCGACTTCGAACATCTGGTGCGCGTGGTCACCGAGGATCTGCCGCTGCTGCTCGACGTCGACGTAGTCGTCCTGGCGTTCGAAGCCGGCGGCAAGCCGCTCGCCCAGCTGGTGTCCTCGAATGTTCGTCACATCTATGAAGGCGCCGTCGATCAATTGGTCGGGATCGACCGCGACGTGCGGCTGCTGCGCGACATCGACGACGACGGCACCATCTTCGGCGGCGCCGCGGCGCTGGTCCGCTCGGCGGCGATCGCCCGGCTCCGTCCCGGCGTCGTGACGCCGGCCGGCATCGTCGCGCTCGGCACGCGCAGCAACGTGTTTCAGCCCGGGCAGGGCACCGAGCTGATCACCTTCCTGGCCCGGGTCGTCGAAAGCGCGGTCCGGCGATGGCAGGAATCGCCGGCGTAATCGCCTACAAGGCGGAACCGGCGGTCGTTCGCGCCATCGCCGATTGGCACGCCTGGCTGCGGCACGAGCGGCGCTGCTCCGAGCATACGCTCGACGCCTACGGCCGCGACGTTTCCGCGTTCCTCGATTTTCTCGCCGATCACTTGGGGTTTCCCGCCGGCCTGAAGGATTTGGGCACGTTGAAGGCCGCCGATTTCCGCGGCTATCTGGCTAGGCGCAACAGCCGCCGCCTGGCCCGGACGTCGACCGCGCGGGCGCTGTCGGCGGTGCGCGCCTTCTTTCGCTATCTGGAACGGAACGGTCACGTCGAGAACGCGGCGTTGGCTGCGGTCGCGACGCCCAAGGTGCCGAAGTCGGTGCCGAAGGCGCTGACCGAAAACGACGCCGTCGCGACGCTCGACGCCGTCGCCGATTTGTGCGACCGGCCCTGGATCGCCAAGCGCGACGTGGCGCTGCTCGCCATGCTCTACGGCTGTGGCCTGCGCCTGGGCGAGGCGTTGGGGCTCGCTCGCCAGGACGCGCCCAAGGGCGACGCCATGGTCGTCACCGGCAAGGGCCGCAAACAGCGCGTCGTGCCGGTACTGCCGATGGTCCGTCTGGCGATCGAGGATTATCTCGCGGCGTGTCCCTATGCGGTCGACGGCGGCGGCCCGCTGTTCTTGGGCGCGCGCGGCGAACGGTTGAATCCCGGTGTCGCCCAGCGCCAGGTCCGGCGCCTTCGGGTGCTGCTGGGGCTACCGGAAACCGCGACACCGCACGCATTCCGCCACAGCTTCGCGACGCACCTGCTGGCATCGGGCGGCGACTTGCGCACCATCCAGGAACTGCTCGGCCATGCCTCGTTGTCGACGACGCAGCGCTACACCGACGTCGATGCGACCCGCCTGCAGGAGATCTATATGGCGGCGCATCCGCGCGCCAAGGGGCGAGCCGTCTAAGCGGTCAGCGAGATCGACGACGTCGCGTTGTCGCCGCTCGCCGCCTTGTTGTCGGGAGCATCGGCGGCGGCCCGTTGCGCCAACGCCGCCATTGCCTTGGCGGACGCGAGCGCGCCGCCAATGTGCCGTTGCAGGTCGCTCGCCGCCTCGGGCGCGTTGCGCGCGGCGGTGGCGACCGTCGTGGCCAGGGCCTGGGCCTTCACCGCGATCGAATCGACCCGACGATGAAGCGCGAGGATCGCGGCGTCCGTATTGCCGTCCGCCGGGATCGCGGCCCGGGCATCGGCGACGTAGCCGGGCCCGCGCGACAGGAACTGATCGGCTTGGCGCATCAAGTGCGTCGCCAGTTTCGCCTGGCCCAGCTGCTGCGCCAGGCGGGCGACCTGCAAATAGTTGTCCATCAACCGGTCGAGCCATTCGAGCATCTTGGATGCGACGGCACCCTTCTGTTCGTTCAGGCTCTTTTCCAGGTTCTGGCCTTCGGCGAGCGCTTGGGCCAGCTTCCGGCGCGCGGCCGTGCCCTGTAGATTCTCGATCGGCGCCGATTCGTCCACGCTCGCGCCCGTCGGCGTACCGCTTGGCTGCGATCCGAGATTGAGGAATGACGCCAAGGCGCCGGTATTGGAAACCGAGGAGACCATTCTCCGCTCCATGGGCCTGCAATCGCCGCGTTCTCGCGGGCCGGCGGCATTCTAGCACACGGCGGCGGACGCGCCTATGGCGCCGATTCGGGCTTGGCAGCGGCGGGCCGACCGAGCCACAGGATGGCGATCGGTCCGGCCAGCATGGCGAGCCCGATCGCCGCGAACGCGCCGTGCCAGGAGGCCAGGGTCTCGCCGCTGCCGTTGAGATCGAGCACGACGCCGAAGGCGAGCGGCCCCAGGAAGGACCCGACGAAACCAAGCGTGGAATGAACCGCCATGGTCGCGCCCTTGTACCCTTCGGGCGCGTTGGCGATGGCGCCCGCGGTGACCGCGGCCGACTCGCCGCCGATAAAGGTCGCGTGAACGGCGCACGCCACCACCACCAGCCACAGCGCCTCGTTGACCGCGAGGCCGACCGCCACGGCGGCGATGCCCGACAGGATCATCGTCGCCGCGATCGTGCGGTATTGGCCGAAGCGTTGCGCGATCTCGTTGCCGAGGATGGATGACGGCACGCCGAACAGATTGAAGATCGCCGCCAGCACGGTGGCGCTCCACCAGACGGGGCGCGGCTCCGGATGCGTGCTTTCGGCGAACACCAGGTAGGTCACGATCCAGCCGCGCACGGCGAACAGTTCGAGATTGTGCACGGCATAGGCGACGACGTAGGCCATCGCGGCGCGGCAGCGGAGCACCGGGCGGAAATCGAGCAGGTGCGTGCTCGGCGCCGGGTGGCTGCGCGGGTCGTCCGGCGGCACCAGGAATTGAATGAGCAGAACGGCGACGACGGGTCCCAGCGCCATCAACGCGAAGGTCGCCTGCCAATCCAGCCGCGCCTCGATTTCGCCCGCCAGCACGATCGACAGCGACGCGCCGACGCCGAAGGCCGACGTGTAGAAGGCGATGGCGCGACTTTGCGCCCGGCCGCCGATATGATCGGTCAGAAGTTTCAGCCCCGGCATGTAGGTGCCGGCGAGTCCGATGCCCGCGAGCGTGCGCAGGATCAGCGCCGACCAGAACCCGTCGGCCAGCGCGAAGCAAAGGCTTGAGAGTGCCGTCACCGCGGAAGCGAAGAAATAGGCGTGCTTGGGATGGAGGCGGTCGGTCAGGCTGACCAGGATCGGTACCGCGAGCATATAGCCGATGTAGAAGACGCCGTTGATCCAGCCGGCCTCGGTGTTCGACAACTGCCACAGAGAGATGAAATCCGGCAATAGCGCCAGAAACGTGGCGAAACCGGCCATGCCGGCGATCTGCGCCAGGCACATGACGGTGGTGAGGCCGACGGGCGAGGCGGCGCGCCGCATACGCCCATCCTATCCGAATTGCGAGGCCGGGGAACGGCTCAGATGTGGATCGGGTGACCGCCGACGGCGTGGGCGGCTTCCTTCACCGATTCCGACAGGCCGGGATGGCCGTGGCTGATGCGCGCCAGGTCCTCGGCCGACGCGCCCAATTCCATCGCCACCACGCACTCCTGGATCAGATCGCCGGCCTGCGGCCCGACGATGTGGACCCCGAGAACGCGATCGGTTTCGGCGTCGGCCAGGACCTTGACGAAGCCGTCGGCGTCCGCGTTGCACTTGGCGCGCGAATTGGCGGCAAACGGGAATTTTCCGGCTTTGTACGCGATGCCCTCGGCTTTCAGCTTTTCCTCGGTCTTGCCGACGGCGGCGACTTCGGGCCACGTGTAGACGACGCCGGGAATCGCATCGTAGTTCATCTGGCCGGACTCGCCGGCGACGATTTCGGCGACCGCGACACCCTCGTCCATGGCCTTGTGCGCCAGCATCTGGCCGCCGATCACGTCGCCGATGGCGAAAATGCCCGGCACGTTGGTTTGGAAATGGCCGTCGACCTTGACGAATCCGCGTTGGTCGACGGCGACGCCGGCGGCGTCCAGTCCCAGTCCTTCGGTGAAGGGGCGCCGGCCGACCGCGACCAGCACGATTTCGGCCGTAATGGTTTCCGCCTTGCCGCCGTCCTTGGGTTCCACGGTCAGCTTGACGTCGTTCGCGGAGGTCTTGGCGCCGGTCACCTTGGAGCCCAGCTTGAAGGCCATGCCCTGCTTGGTCAGGATGCGCTGCATCTGCTTCGATACTTCGCCGTCCATGCCGGGCAGGACCGCGTCCATGAATTCGATCACCGTGACGGCGGCGCCGAGGCGGCGCCAGACCGATCCCATCTCCAACCCGATGACGCCGGCGCCGATCACGATCATGGTCTTCGGCACCTTGGCGAGCGCGAGCGCGCCGGTGGAGCTGACGATCCGTTTTTCGTCGATGTCGACGCCCTTCAGTGGCGTGACGTCGGACCCGGTCGCGATCAGGACGGCGTCGGCGACGAGCGTTTCCTTCTTGCCGCCCTTCGCGGGCGTGACCTCGACCTCGCCCGCCTTGACGACGCGTCCGGCGCCGACGAGGTAGGTCACCTTGTTCTTCTTGAACAGGAATTCGATGCCGCCGGTCAGGCTTTTCACCACCTCGTCCTTGCGCGCCATCATCTTCGCCAGATCGACGGCAAGGCCCGAGGCCACGATGCCGTGATGGCCGAATTCCTTGGTCGCGACCTCGTAATGGTGCGAGGACTGCAACAGCGCCTTCGACGGGATGCAGCCGACGTTGAGGCACGTGCCGCCGAGCGCGCCGCGCTTTTCGACGCAGGCGACCTTCAGACCCAACTGGGCGGCCCGGATCGCGGCGACGTATCCGCCGGGACCGCCGCCGACGACGACGAGGTCGTATTTATCGCTCATGGTGCGATTCCTTTATTCGCTGTCGACTCGACGTCTCAAACATCGATCAGGATGCGTTTCGGATCCTCGACCAACTCCTTGATCCGCGCCAGGAAGGAAACCGCCTCGCGGCCGTCGATGGTGCGGTGGTCGTAGGTCAGCGCCAGGTACATCATCGACCGGGCCTCGATCTTGTCGCCGATGACGCGGGGCCGCTTTTCGATCTTGTGCATGCCCAGGATGCCCGACTGCGGCGCGTTCAGGATCGGCATCGACATCAGCGAACCGAACACGCCGCCGTTGGAAATCGTGAATGTGCCGCCCATCATCTCGTCGATGCCGAGCTTGCCGTCGCGCGCGCGCCGGCCGTAATCGGCGATCCGGCCTTCGATGTCTGCGAAGCTCATTTCGTCGGCGTTCTTCAGCACCGGCACGACCAAGCCCATAGGCGAACCGACCGCGACGCCGATGTTGTAGTAGTTCTTGTAGATCAGCTCGTCGCCGTAGATTTCGGAATTGACCGCCGGCCATTCCTTCAGTGCGATGCAGGCGGCGCGCACGAACATCGACATGAAGCCGAGCCGCGCCTTGTGCTTCTTTTCGAACGCGTCCTTGAAGGTATTGCGAAGCTCCATCGCCTCGGTCATGTCGACCTCGTTCCAGGTCGTCAGCATGGCCGCCGTGTTCTGCGCCTCCTTCAGGCGCTGGGCGATGATGCGGCGCAGCTTGCTCATCTTGACCCGTTCCTCGAGCGGATTGTCGGGCCGCGGCGGCAACGGCCCGGCGGGCGCGGGTGCTATTGCGGGCTGAGATGCGGCGGCCGGTTGCGCGGGCGCGCCCTTCTGCATGTATGCGACGACGTCGGCCTTGGTCAGACGGCCGCCCGGTCCGGTCGCCGGAATCCGGTTGGCGTCGAGGTTATTGTCGGCGACCAGCTTGCGAACCGCGGGCGCGAGCGGCAGCGTCGTCGCGGTCACGCCGGTGGGAGCGGCGGCTGGCGCAACGGCGGTCGCCGGTGCAGCCGCCGGGGCCGGGGCGGGTTTCGCCGCCGCTGGCGCGGGCGTTGGCGCCGTCGGGGCCGGGGCTTCCTTTTTTGCCGGTGCCGCCGTGCCGGCCGCGCCCGCTTCGATCATGCCGAGGACGGCGCCGACCTGAACGTCGGTGCCTTCCGGTGCGGCGATCGACGATAGGGCGCCCGCCGTCGGTGCGTTGACCTCGACGGTCACCTTGTCGGTTTCCAGTTCGACCAGCGGCTCGTCGACCGCGACCGAGTCGCCCGCGGCCTTGAACCACTTCGAGACGGTCGCCTGCGTCACCGACTCGCCCAGTGTCGGCACCTTGATTTCCACACCCATGTCAGCCTCGGCTTCCAGTTCCTGTTATCCGGCTCAAGGCCGGGGTGGCGTTACTTACCCTTGCCGGCGCGCTTGATGACGGCCTTGCGTTGCGGTGCCGTCTTTTTGGCCGCCGCTGCTTTCGACTTGAGGGCGGCGGTGTCGATCGTCAGCGCCTGTTCGCAAATTTTTCCTTGCTGCGCCAAGTGTTTTGCCAGGTTGCCGGTGGCCGGCGATGCCCCGGCCGGGCGTCCGACATAGACGATCGGCGTGCCGGCGCGGCCCATCTCGGCCAGAACGGCTTCCAGCGGTTCGCGCATGAACGTCCAGGCGCCCATGTTGCGGGGTTCCTCCTGGCACCAGACGATTTCGGCCTTGGGAAACCGCTTCAGTTCCTCCAACAGCACTTGGTGAGGGAAGGGGAACATCTGTTCCATGCGCAGGATGTAGACATCCTTGATGCCGCGCTTAACGCGATCCTCGTAGAGGTCGTAATAGATCTTGCCGCTGCACAGCACGACGCGCTTGATCTTGTCGTCCGGCAAAACCTCGCCACTGTCCCACAGCACCCGATGGAAGGTGGTGCCGTCGCCCATGTCCTCCAGCTTCGAGACGCAGAGCTTGTGCCGCAGCAGCGACTTCGGCGTCATCAGGATCAGGGGCTTGCGGAACTCGCGGCAGATCTGTCGGCGCAGCACGTGGAAGTAATTGGCCGGCGTGGTGCAGTTGCAAACCTGGATGTTGTCGTCGGCGCAGAGCTGAAGATAGCGTTCCAGGCGCGCCGAGCTGTGCTCCGGTCCTTGGCCTTCGTAGCCGTGCGGCAACAGCATGACGAGGCCCGACATGCGCAGCCATTTCGATTCGCCCGAGCTGATGAACTGGTCGATGATGACCTGGGCACCGTTGGCGAAATCGCCGAACTGGGCCTCCCACAGCACCAACATGTGCGGTTCGGACAGGCTGTAGCCGTATTCGAAGCCGAGCACGCCGGCTTCCGACAGCGGGCTGTCGATGACCTCGAACGGGGCTTGACCGAAGCGGATGTTGTTGAGCGGAACGTGGCGTTCCTCGTTCTCCTGGTCGACCAGCACCGAATGGCGCTGCGAAAACGTGCCGCGTCCGGAATCCTGTCCCGAAAGCCGAACCGGCGTGCCGTCCAGCAGCAGCGTGCCGAAGGCGAGCGCCTCGCCGGTCGACCAGTCGATGCCTTCGCCGCTTTCGATCATCTGGCGCTTGGCATCCAATTGCCGGGCGATCTTCTTGTTGATGTGGAAGTTCTCGGGGAACCGCGTGAGCGCCATGCCGACTTCGCGCAGCCGCTCCAGCGAAACGCCGGTATTGCCGCGGCGCGCATCCCCTGAGGCAACGGTCAGGCCCGACCATGACCCTTCCAGCCAATCGGCCTTGTTGACCTTGTAGCTTTTCGCGGCGTCGAAGGCATCGTCCAGTTTCTTGTTGACGTCGGCGACCATCTGGTCGGCCTGCTCCTTGGTCAGCAGGCCCTCGCGGATCAGCTTCTGGGCGTAGATATGCCGCGTCGTCGGATGATCGGCGATCTTCTTGTACATCAACGGCTGGGTGAACGCCGGCTCGTCGCTTTCGTTGTGGCCGTAGCGGCGGTAGCAGATCATGTCCACCACCACGTCCTTCTTGAAGCGCTGGCGGTATTCGATCGCGATGCGCGCGCAGTGGACGACCGCTTCCGGGTCGTCGGCGTTGACGTGGAAGATCGGCGCGTCGACCATCTTGGCGACGTCCGAACAATAGGGCGACGAGCGCGAGAATTTCGGCGACGTCGTGAAGCCGATCTGGTTGTTGACGATGAAGTGAATGGTGCCGCCGGTGCGGTAACCGCGCAGGCCGGAAAGATCGAGCGTTTCCGGAACGAGGCCCTGGCCGGCGAACGCCGCATCGCCGTGCAGCAGCAGGCCCATGACCTTCTCGCGTTCCTCGTCGCGGCGCTGGCGCTGTTTGCCGCGAACTTTGCCGAGCACGACCGTGTTGACGCACTCAAGGTGCGACGGGTTCGCCGTCAGCGACAGGTGCACGGACTTGCCGTCGAACACCCGGTCCGACGAGGTGCCCAAGTGGTACTTCACGTCGCCCGAACCTTGCACGTCGTCGGGGTGCGCGGGCGCCCCCTGGAATTCGGAGAAGATCGCCTGGAACGGCTTGCCCATGACGTTGGCCAGCACGTTCAGGCGGCCGCGGTGCGCCATGCCGAGCACGATTTCCTGGATGCCCAACTGGCCGCCGCGTTTGAAAATCTGTTCCAGCCCCGGTACCAGACTTTCGCCGCCGTCGAGGCCGAAGCGCTTGGTCCCCGTGAACTTCTTGTCCAGGTACTGTTCGAAGCATTCGGTCTCGACCAAGCGGCCGAGGATCGCGAGCTTGCCGCGCTCGGTGAAATGAGTCTGGTTGCGGATCGTTTCGATGCGTTCCTGGATCCAGGCCTTCTCGTCCGGATCCTGGATGTGCATGAACTCGATGCCGATGGTATTGCAATAGGTTTCCTTCAGGACCGCGATGATCTCGCGCATCGTGGCCGATTCGAGCCCGAGCACGTAATTGATGAAGATCTCGCGATCCATGTCGCTTTCTCTGAACCCGTAGGTCTTCGGGTCCAGTTCCGGGTGCTCCGTCGGCTGTTCGAGGCCGAGCGGGTCCAGGTTGGCGAGCAGGTGGCCGCGGATGCGATAGGCGCGGATCAGCATCAGGGCGTGGATCGAATCCATCGTCGCCTGACGGATGCGATCGCCGCTGATGCGTTCCGGGACGGGCATATACACGCCCGGCGTCGGGGTCGACTGCACCATGGTCTCGGCCATCGGCTTCATTTCGCCGTTGCCGATCACGCGCGCGTCCGACGGCGCCCAAGTGGCGCCG
>CAZDFF010000059.1:0-15631 GCA_964504425.1 uncultured Hyphomicrobiales bacterium | reverse complement strand
GGCGATCGCGGTTCCCATCGATCGACGACGGGAGGGCCGCGACCGGTTTCCTCCCGCCGGTTCTGATCGCTACGACTTGGGCGCCGCCGGCTCGCCGGCCGGGGCCTTCGCGGGCTGCGCCACCGGTTCGTTGGTCGGCGCCTTGTGGGGCTGTGCCGTCGCCGCACCGGCTGCCGGTGCGACTTTCGGGGCATAAAGGTCATTGAAGGACATGAAAAATTCCTTTGTTCAAAAGGCGCCAGGAATATGTCGCCAATAACGATATGGGGTCTTGAAAATAAATTACAATAATAGAGGATTGTTATTTCTGAATAATATTGCGCTTAACTAATACTGTATTTAATTGACTTGGTTGAATATATGGACTTCCGCCCCATATCTAAAGTCGCGCCACCGACTGTCGCGGCGGCCCGGACGACGGAGGAACGATCGAATGAAGCATATGATTCTTGCCGCCGAACGGGGCGACGCTGCGGCGCAGTTCAATCTCGGGGTCGTCTACGATAATCGGCTGGACGACAACGGCCATGCCATCAAGGGCGGACGAACCGAGTCGCTCAAGTGGCTGAAGCTCGCGGCCCTACAGGGCTTGGCCCGCGCCCAGACCAAGCTCGCCGAGGTATACGCCGAATGGCCGAGCACGTCCGAAAACGACATGAACGCATACGCCTGGTATCTCCTGGCGATCGATAATTCGACCGGCGCGCATCGTCAAAAGGCGCAGTCGGGATACGACCGGGTTTCCGCGCGATTGGAACCCGAGCAAAAAGAAGCGGCGCGGCGTCTTGCGCGACGTTGGAACCCCACACGCGACGAATGAATCGGAAACCGGCGACATGAGACTGGCGGAAGGACTCGTTTATTACGGAATATTCGCCGTCGGCATCGCCTGCGGGTTTGCGTTGTTCGCGAGCCAACCGGGACCGCGTCACTACGATCAGAATATCGTGCTCGGCCTGTTCGCCGTCTTCGGAACCATCGTGGGAATTTTCAAAATATACGACGACTCGACCCGGTGATCCCCGGGAAGAAGGGTCGATCTGCGTAAGGCGTTCGGTCGTTGATCCGGATCGACTGGACTTCCCGAGAGATGGCGCTTGACCGCCATCAATGCGCCGCCGAGGCACATGCTCGAGAATTTTGGCCCTTGAATAACGCCTGCATGGCACGCAAAGACGTGTCGCGCGACCGGACGCAGACGACGATGCCAAATCAAGAAGACATGGCCGGACAACCGTATCCGCTGCTGCGCCGCTTCGTCGGCGTCGGCGGACCCGTATTCGCGCTGTTCCTGATCGCGCTCGCCGTCGGATCCGTGTTCGCCATGCGCGTTACGGTCGAGGACATCTACCTGCAGATCGCCGAACAGCGCGCAGGCGGCATCGCAACCGGCGTGCGCGATTCCCACCTCCGCGAATGGACCCTGTTGATCGAACGGGGCGGTCTCGCACCCGACGACTACACTGCGCTGACCGCCGCCTTCGCGAAGGAAGCGAGCGAATTCCGGCTCGAACGATTGAAGGTTTACGACGTCGGCGGCCGCACGCTCTTCTCCATGATTCCGGCCGAAATCGGCAAGATCGAAACCGGCGCCGCGCTGAAGCGGGTGCTCGATTCCCGAAGGCCGGGGCTCAATAAATTCACGGATCCGGACGGCACGGAATTCTACGAGCTTTACGTGCCGTTTCTCCAGGACGGCCGGCTTGCAGCGGTGTTCGAACTCTACGAGCCGATCGGCGATCTCGACGGGCTGCTGATGGGAACGGTCGGGCCGGCGGCTATCGCGCCGATCGGCCTATTATCGCTTCTCGTCATCGTCCTTTTCAGGCTCGCGTACCGCGCCCAGAAGGACATCGACTGGCGCACGTTCCGGATCGCGGAATTGACCAAGCGGATCGAGCGTCTCGTCTCCAGGCGCGCGGTGGAAGCGATGCACGGCGCGGGCTCGACCGGCCAGCCCGAACCGCGCCTGGTCGAATGCACGCTTTTCTTCTCCGATATTCGCGGCTTTACCGTTTTCTCCGAACGCAACGCGCCGCGCGACGTGATCGACGTTCTGAACCGGATCATCGCCATGCAAGTGGACGCGCTGGAGGAAGCCGGCGGCGACGTCGACAAGTTCATCGGCGATGCCGTGTTCGCGCGCTTCGAGAGACAAGATCGCGCCGCCGCCGCCATCCGAGCCGCCGAGGATATCCAACGGCGACTTCAAGAAGACGCATTCCCGCTTTCGGTCGGGATCGGGATCGCGTCCGGCGCCGTGGTCGCGGGCGTCATCGGTGCCGCCGATCGCTACGACTACACGGTGCTGGGCGACGCGGTGAACGTCGCTTCGCGGCTTTGTTCCGCCGCCGGGCCGGGCGAAACGGTCGTCGACTCGAAAACAGCCGACATGGCCGGCTTCGTCGGCGGCTCGGGCGAAACGATTTCGGTGAAGGGACGCGAGGCGACGATCGACGTGCGCCGCATTCCGCCCGATCGCACCGACCGCCGCACCCCCGCGCGCCAATGAAAAGGGGACCCAAGCGGGTCCCCTTTTCATTGGCGGAGGGAGTGGGATTCGAACCCACGATACGGTTTCCCGTATACACGCTTTCCAAGCGTGCGCCTTCAGCCGCTCGGCCATCCCTCCGTCAAGGCGCGCCGGCGGCACTCGGCCCGCCGGGGTCCGCAACCTAGCGGACGGCCGCCGGGGCCGCAACATCCGGAAAGGCCGGAAATCGCCGCCCCTTGCCGCCAGCCCACGGGGTCGCCATAACTGATCCATGCGGATTCTGTTCTTCGCCGGCGTGGCCCTGCTGATCGCCGCCTTCGTCGCGACCGCGAGCGAGGTGGCGGCCCGCACCGTGCCCGGCGTCGGCAATTACGTGTCCGCGTCCGAGTTGTGGGCGGCGCTGTCGCCCCGCACCTTCCGCGCCGTCGAACAATGGGTTTCCGCGACCATGGGTCCCGCCGCCTGGAACGCCGGTTTCATGACGGTCATGGTCCTGCCTGCGTGGGCGCTGTTCGGCGTTCCGGGCGGCGTGCTGGCTTGGCTGAACCGGCCGCACCGCGAAGTGCCCGAGGATTTCGATCCCGACGAAGTCTTCCTGTTCGACGAACTGGCCAAGCGCGCGAAGGAGGACGGCTACGCCGACGGCAAGGACGACGACCGCCTGCCCCGGGACGGCGGCGACGAAATTCTGGCTTCGGCGCGCGAGGCCGGCACTTACGCGGGCGATGCCCAGGCCTACGTCGAGCGCCCGAAGGACGCGGCGGCGCCCCCGTCCGAAGCCGCGGACGGCGCCGAGCGCAAGCCGGGCGAACGAGTCTAGATCAGTTGTCGCTGGTCTTGAGCGCCGCCAGGAACGCGGACTGCGGGATTTCCACCTTGCCGAACTGGCGCATCCGCTTCTTGCCCGCCTTCTGCTTTTCCAGCAGCTTGCGTTTGCGCGTGATGTCGCCGCCGTAGCATTTCGCGGTCACGTCCTTGCGCAGCGCCGCGACGGTCTCGCGCGCGATCACGCGCCCGCCGATCGCCGCCTGGATCGCGATCTTGAACATCTGGCGCGGAATCAAATCTTTCAGCCGTTCGCAGATCGCCCGCCCGCGCGTTTCCGCGTGACTGGCGTGCACGATGAAGGACAGCGCGTCGACCGGTTCCGCGTTCACCAGGATCGACACCTTGACCAGATCGCTTTCGAGATAGCCGGTCATTTCGTAATCGAAGCTGGCGTAACCGCGCGACACCGATTTCAGACGGTCGTAGAAATCGAATACCACTTCGTTGAGCGGCAGGCGGTAGACCACCATCGCCCGGTCGCCGACGTAGGTGAGTTCCACCTGCTCGCCGCGCCGTTCCTGGCACAGCGCCAGCACGCTGCCGAGGTAGGTGTCGGGCACCATCACGGTCGCCTTGATCCAGGGTTCCTCGATCGTGCGGATGCGGGTCGGTTCCGGCATGTCGACCGGGTTGTGCAGTTCCTTCACCGTGCCGTCGATCAGATGCACGCGATAGACGACGCTGGGCGCCGTGGTGATGAGGTCGAGGTCGAATTCGCGCTCGAGCCGTTCCTGGATGATTTCCAGGTGCAGCAAACCCAAAAACCCGCAGCGGAAGCCGAAGCCGAGCGCCGCCGAGGTCTCCGGCTCGAAGTGAAAGCTGGAATCGTTCAGGCGCAGCTTCTGGAGCGATTCGCGCAAGTCCTCGAAATCGCCGGCGTCGACCGGGAACAGCCCACAGAACACCACCGGCACCGACGGCTTGAAGCCCGGCAGTGGATTTTCAGTCGGGCGGCGGTCCTCGGTCACCGTGTCGCCGACCTTGGTGTCGGCGACGGTCTTGATCGAGGCGGTGAAGTAGCCCATTTCGCCGGGGCCCAGCACGTCCATTTTCTCGGCCTTGGGCGTGAAGACGCCGACCTGTTCGACCTGATGGGTCGAACCCGACGCCATCAGGCGGACCTTCATGCCGCGCTTCAGCTCGCCGTCGTAGATGCGGACCAGGATCATGACGCCGAGATAACTGTCGTACCAACTGTCGACCAACAGCGCCTTCAGCGGCTTCGCAGCGTCGCCCTTGGGCGCGGGCAGGCGCGTCACGATCGCTTCCAGCACGTCGGGGATGCCGAGGCCGGTCTTGGCCGAAATCGGGATTGCGTTCGAGGCGTCGAGCCCGATCACTTCCTCGATCTGGGCCTTCACCTTGTCCGGTTCCGCCGCCGGCAAGTCGATCTTGTTCAGCACCGGCACCAGATCCAGATCGTTGCCGATGGCGAGGTACGCATTGGCAAGCGTCTGCGCCTCGACGCCCTGGGTCGCGTCGACCACCAGCAGCGCGCCCTCGCAGGCGGCGAGCGAGCGGCTGACCTCGTAGGTGAAATCGACGTGGCCGGGCGTGTCCATCAGATTGAGCTGATAGGTCTCGCCGTCCTTGGCCTTGTAGAACAGGCGCACCGTCTGCGCCTTGATGGTGATGCCGCGCTCGCGTTCGATGTCCATCGAGTCGAGCACCTGCTCCTTCATCTCGCGCTCGGCCAGGCCGCCGCACGTTTGAATCAGGCGATCGGCCAGCGTCGACTTGCCGTGGTCGACGTGGGCGACGATCGAGAAGTTGCGGATGTGCGAAAGTTCGGTGCTCATGACGGCGGTGCGAGGCCCTTTTCCCGGGCCGGCTTCTACCATCCGAGCCCCCCGAAGACCATAGGAAACCGGGCTTAGAGCGGTTTCGGCGGGGCCGAACGGAACGCCTCCATGGCCCGGCGCAGCTTGGGCCCGCCGTAGGCGTGGTCCGGCAGCGGCTCGATCTTGCCGCCCGGCACCAGCGGGCGGGCCGGATACCGCCCCAGGGCGATCATGCGGTCATACATTACAATCGCCCCGGCGATGCCGACATTGACGCAAAAGGCCGTCGGAATCCGCACCACCAATTCGCAGCGCCGGGTCATGGCGGGCGACAGCGAGCCTCGTTCCGGCCCCAGCACGTAGGCGGCGCGGCGCGGATGGCAAAAGCTCGGCAGGTCGACCGCGTCCGGGGTCAGTTCGACCCCGACCAGCGCGCAGCCTTTGGGCAGCAGCAGCGCCTCGACCGAGGGGAAGGCGTAGAACGGCACCTGGCCCGTCGTCGCCGAGGTATCGGCCTTGCCGCCTTCCTTCTCCTCGTAGGTCGCCGCGACCGTGAAAACGAAGCCGGCGCCGAAGGCGTGCGCCGAGCGGAACAGGCTGCCGACGTTCATCGGCTTGTTGATGCCCTCGACGCCCAAGCCGAAATAACCGCGCATGGTCTTGCCCTCGGATTCCCCGCCCTATCTTGGCAACGGCGGGAAGCGCCATCATAGTGGAGGGCGGCTGCCCGGGCAAAGACGGGCGAAGAACGGGGACAAACGAATGCGCGCGGTGATGTGCCGATCCTGGGACGGCGTCCAAGGCCTGACGGTCGAGGACGTGCCGCCGCCGCCGATGGTCGAGAACGGCGTCCGAATCCGTGTCGGCGCCGCCGCCTTGAATTTTGCCGACACCCTGATGGTGGCGGGCAAGTACCAGGTCAAGCCCGAGTTGCCGTTCGTGCCGGGGCTCGAGGCCGGCGGCACGGTGATCGAATGCGCGCCCGGCGTGACCCGCGTGAAGCCCGGCGACAAGGTGATGGCGCACGTCGGCTGCGGCGCCTTCGCCGAGGAAATCGTGACCACGGCGGAACGCGTCTACCGTCGCCCGGAAAAAATGGACGACGCGGCGGCCGCCGCCTTCCCCATCGTCTACGGCACGTCGCACATGGGCCTGAAGACGAAGGCCGGGTTAAAAGCGGGCGAAACGCTGGTGGTGCACGGCGCCGCCGGCGGCGTCGGCCTGACCGCAGTCGAAATCGGCAAGCGCCTGGGCGCCACCGTCATCGCCACCGCGGGCGGCGCCGACAAATTGAAGGTCGCCGCCGCGCACGGCGCCGACCACCTGATCGATTACAAGGCCGAAGGCATCCGCGAGCGGGTCAAGGCGATCACCGGCGGGCGCGGCGCCGACGTGGTCTACGACCCGGTCGGCGGCGACGCCTTCGCCGCCTCGCTGCGCTCGACCGCGCCGGACGGACGCATCCTGGTGGTCGGCTTCGCCAGCGGCACCGTGCCGCAGATCCCGGCCAATATCCTGCTGGTCAAGAACATCACGGTGATCGGCTTCTACTGGGGCGCCTATCGCACCTTGACGCCGCACCTGTACGAGGAAACCTTCGCCGAGCTTCTGCGATGGTACGAGGAAGGCGCGCTCAAGCCGCACGTGTCGATGACCTTCGATCTGGAGCAGTTCCAAGAAGCGTTCGCCGCCCTGACCGGGCGGCAAAGCACCGGCAAGGTCGTGCTGATCCCCGGAGGGGCGATGTGACACGCGCCGCCGCCGCGCTGCTGGTCCTTCTGCTGGCCGCGTCCGAGACGGTGGCGGACGCCGAGGCCGCGCGGACGTCGGATCCGGTGCGGATCGGCGTGCTGGCCTTCCGCGGCGGCGAGGACGCGGCGAAGCGATGGACGGCGACGGCCGATTACCTGTCGGTCGCCATTCCCGACCGCCGATTCGAAATCGTGCCGCTGGCGCCCGCCGAATTGAACGCGGCCGTCGGCAAAGGCGAAATCGCCTTCGTGCTGACCAACACTGGCAACTACGTCGACCTCGAATTTCGGCACGGCATCTCGCGGATCGCGACCCTGAACACGTCGGATCGCGTTCCCGCCGGGAACGTCTTCGGCGCCGTCGTCTTCGTCCGCGCCGACCGGACCGATATCCGCGCCATCGCCGACCTGAAGGGCAAGTCCCTGATGGCGGTGCAGGCCGAGGGCTTCGGCGGTTTCCAGATGGCGTGGCGCGAACTGAAGAAGAACGGGATAGACCCCTACGCCGATCTTCGCGAACTCGCCTTCAGCGGATTCCCCCAGGACAAGGTCGCTGTCGCCGTGCTGGAGGGGCGGACCGACGCCGGCACCTTCCGCACCGACACCCTCGAATCGATGCACAACGAAGGCCGGATCCGGATGTCGGACTTCCGCGTGCTGGACCGCAAGCATCATTCCGGCTTCCCGTTCCAGGCCAGTACGCAGCTGTATCCCGAGTGGCCGTTCTCCAAGCTGAAGGACACGCCGCAAGATCTGGCCCAGGAAGTCGCGATCGCGCTGTTGCGCATGCCCGCCGATTCGACCGCCGCGCAATTGGGCCGCTACGGCGGCTGGACGGTGCCGTTGGATTATTCCCCGGTGCACGAACTCTATCGCGAGTTGCGCATCGGTCCCTACGCCGATCTGGGCGAGATCACGCTGGCCGACGTCTTCAAACAGTATGGCGCATGGATCGTCGCGCTCGCCGCCGTGCTCGCGATCACGGTCGCCTGGACGGCGAGAATCGAACACCTGGTCGCCCGGCGTACGCGCGAACTGTCGGCGGCCAACGCCCGGCTCGAGCGGGAGGCGGCCGAGCGCCGCCGCGCCGAGGCCGACGCCCGCGAGCGGCAAACCGAACTGGCCCACGTGCATCGTCTGAACACCATGGGCGAAATGGCCTCCGGCTTCGCGCACGAACTGAACCAGCCCCTCGCCGCCATCGTGAATTACGCCAAGGGCTGCGTGCGCCGCCTGCAGGCCGGCGCGACGGAAACCCGCGAACTCGTCGAGGCGATGGAACAGGTCGCGCTTCAGGCCACGCGCGCGGCCGAGATCGTTCGCCGGGTTCGCGCCTTCATCCGCAAGGAAGAACCGGGCTTTCGCGATGCGGACATCAACGAGATCGTCCGCACCACGGTCGGGTTGATTTCGGGCGACGCGCAGCGCTGCCGTATCGCGGTCGGCCTTCAGCTCGCCGACGGCTTGCCGCCGATCGCCATGGACCCGATCCAGATCGAACAGGTGATCCTGAACCTGATCCGCAATGCCATCGACGCCATTGCCGAATCCGACGGCGCCGAACGGCGCGTCGTCATCGGAACCCGACACCATGGATTGGGCGCGATCGAGGTTTCCGTTCGCGATACGGGACCGGGATTGCCGGTCGAAGGGCCGCAAGCGATCTTCGAGCCGTTTGTCACCACCAAGGCCGACGGGCTCGGCCTCGGGCTGTCGATCAGCCGCGGCATCGTCGAGCGGCACGGCGGGCGTCTGACGGCGGAGACCGTTCCCGGCGGCGGCGCCGTTTTCCGTTTCACCCTGCCCATTGCCAACGAAGGCCGCCATGACGCCGCCTGACCCTGCGCCGGCCCCCGACACCGCGCCCATCGTCTTCGTCGTCGACGACGACGAAGCCGTGCGCCGGTCGCTGTGTTGGCTGCTCGGTTCCGCCGACATGCGCGCCGAGGCCTTCGCGTCGGCACCCGAGTTCCTGGACTCGATCACGGGCGCGCATGCCGGCTGCGTGGTGACCGACGTGCGCATGCCGGGACCGAGCGGATTGGACCTCCAGGACGAACTGGCCCGGCGCGGAATCGACCTGCCGGTCATTCTCATCACCGGTCACGGCGACGTGCGGATGGCGGTTCGCGCCATGAAGGCAGGCGCGTTCGATTTCGTCGAAAAGCCGTTCGACGACCGGACGCTGCTCGATCTGGTGCATAGGGCAGTCGCGAAGAACCTGGCCGACCGGCGCGCCGAGGCCGAACGCGGCGACGTCCGCGCCCGGATCGCCACCCTGACGCCGCGCGAACGCCAGGTTCTCGACTTGGTCGTGGCGGGCGAGCCCAACAAGGGAATCGCCCATCGACTGGGGATCAGCGAAAAGACGGTCGAGACGCACCGAGCCCACGTCATGGAGAAGATGGAGGCTCGCTCATTCGCCGAACTGATGAAATGGGTCCTACCGCTGAAAGTGGGCTGAACGGCCCATCAAGCCCGTATCTAAGGGAAAACCCGGATTACGGCTTTCGCCCCTTCTCCCTACACTTCACGCGGGAAACCGGCAGGGAGAACGCCCGACGGGCGTGCCGGACCGACGTCATCCACGGGAGGATGGTTCCGTCATCATTGGGAGGCACTCATGAAGGCATTGAAGACATTGATCGCCGCCGTCGCGGCCGTCACGCTGTTCGCCGGCGTCGCCGGCGCGCAGGAACGCTACGGCAAGCAGAAGGTCGTCTATCACATCAATTACGACGGCGGTAAGGACGACAAGGCCTATCGCGCCGCCTTGCAGAACATCCAGAACCATATCAACGCGGTCGGCGCCCAGAACATCGACGTCAAGGTGGTGATGCACGGCAACGGCCTCGGCGTGCTCAAGGACGCCGTGGCCAACGAGAAGCTGCGCGGCCAGGTCGCCAGCCTGAAAAGCCAGAACGTCGGCTTCCAGGTCTGCAACAACACCTTGAAGGGCCGGAAGATCAGCTACGAGAAAGATCTGTTCGACGTCTACAAGGAAGACATCGTGCCGTCGGGCGTTGCCGAACTGTCGCGCCTGCAGCAAATGGGCTACACTTACATCAAGCCCTGACCGGCGGTTTCCATTTCGCAATCGGCACGGCGTCGCGAACCCTCGCGGCGCCGTCGCCGTTTCAGGCGGTGCCCGCCGCAGGCCGCAGCGGCTTCTCGGCGATCGGCAGATGCAGCAGCGCGGCGACGACGCCGAGCGCGATCGATATCCACCACATCATGTCGTAGGACCCGGTCAAGTCATAGAGCCGGCCGCCCATCCACGCGCCCAGGAAGCTGCCGGCCTGGTGGCTGAAGAAGACGATGCCGAACAGCGTCGCCATGTACTTGACGCCGAAAATCTGCGCGACCAGCCCGCTGGTCAGCGGCACGGTGCCGAGCCACAGGAGCCCCATCGCCGCCGCCAGCGCCAGGACCGAGATCTCGTTCTTCGGCATCGCCAAGAAGACGGCGATGACGACCGCGCGCAAGCCGTAGAGACCCGCGAGCAGCATCTTCTTCGAATAGCGCCCGCCGAGCACGCCGCACAGATACGTGCCGATGATGTTGAAGAAACCGATCAGCGCCAGCGCCGTCGCGCCGACGCTGGGCGCCAGGCCCAGGTCGCCGATATAGGCCGGCAGGTGAAAGCCGATGAACGCGACGTGAAATCCGCAGACGAAAAAACCCGCCGTCAGATAACGGTAGCCGCCGTGGCCGGCCGCCTCGGCGAGCGCGCCGCCGATCGACAGCGACGGATCGTCCTTCGAATCGGTGCTGCGACCGCGCAACGCGAACGCGAGCGGCGCCATGAGGACGGCGGCGCCGATCAGGGCGAACAGGGCGCCGGACCAGCCGAACGCGGCGATGAAGCTCTGCCCGATCGGCGCCATGACGAACTGGCCGAGCGACCCGCCCGCCGAGGCGATGCCGAAGGCGGCGCTGCGATTTTCCGGCGGCACGATCCGCCCGAGCGCGCCCAGCACCACGGAGAACGACGTCGCCGCCATCGCGAACCCGGTGAAGACGCCGAGGCCGATGTTGAGCTGCAACGGGCCGGTGGCGGTCGCCATGATGGCCAGGCCCGCGATGTAGGCGGCCGTCCCCAGCAGCAAGACCCGGCCGGTGCCGTAGCGATCGGCGACCATGCCGCAGGCGGGCTGGAACAGGCCCCAGAAGATCTGCTGCAGCGCCACCGCCAGACCGAAGACCTCGCGGCCGATTCCGAGGTCGATCGAGATCGGCGCCAGGAACAGGCCGAACGTCTGGCGGACGCCCATGCTCACGGTGATGATGAACGCCCCGCACGCGACGGCGATCCAGACGGACGGTTTCATGGCTTCGCTGCGTTCCTCGAAGGCGGCACGACACGCGCCGCCGGATCCGGTCAACTTTGAAGTTCGGGCAAGTCTTTGTAAAGGTCGAGCGCCTGCGGATTGGCCAGCGCCTCGCGGTTCTTCACCGCCCGCCCGTGGATCGTGTCGCGCACCGCCAGCTCGGTGATCTTGCCGCTTTTGGTGCGCGGAATATCGGCGATCTGGACGATCCTGGCCGGCACGTGGCGCGGCGTGCAGTTGGCGCGGATGCGATCCTTGATCCGGGCGACCAGGTCCTTGTCCAGCGTCAGGCCCGGCCGCAGCACCACGAACAGCACCACGCGCACGTCGTTCTGCCAGTCCTGGCCGACGACGATGCTCTCGACGATTTCCTCCAGGGTTTCGACCTGGCGATAGATCTCGGCGGTGCCGATGCGCACCCCGCCCGGATTCAGCGTCGCGTCGGAGCGGCCGTAGATGACCATGCCGCCGTGTTCGGTGAAGGCGACGTAGTCGCCGTGGCACCAGACGTTGGGGAAGCGTTCGAAGTAGGCGGCCCGATAGCGCTTGCCCTCCGGGTCGTTCCAGAAGCCGACCGGCATCGCCGGGAACGGCTTGGTGCAGACCAGTTCGCCCTTGCCGGACTTCATCGATCGCCCCTCGTCGTCGAACACGTCGACCGCCATGCCGAGCCCGGGGCCCTGGATCTCGCCGCGCCAGACCGGTTCCATCGGGTTGCCGATGACGAAGCAGGAGACGATGTCGGTGCCGCCGGCGATCGACGCCAGGTGCACGTCACGTTTGACCTTCTCATATATGAAGTCGAAGCCTTCGGGCGCCAGCGGCGAACCGGTCGACGTAATCAAGCGAAGGGCGGGGAACGCGCGGGTCTTGCCCGGTTCCAGCCCGGCCTTCGCGGCGGCGTCGATGAACTTGGCCGAGATGCCGCAGAGCGTCGCGTTCTCCGCCTCGATGAAATCGAACAGCGTATTTCCATCCGGATGGAACGGCGCGCCGTCGTAGAGCAGCAGCGTCGCCCCGCAGGACAGCGCCGAGACCAGCCAGTTCCACATCATCCAGCCGCAGGTGGTGAAGTAGAACGTGCGGTCGCCCGGCTTCACGTCGCAGTGGAGCATGTGCTCCTTCATGTGCTGCAACAGCGTGCCGCCGGCGCCGTGCACGATACACTTCGGCGCCCCCGTGGTGCCCGACGAATAGAGAATGTAAAGCGGCTGGTTGAACGGCATCTGCCGGAACGCGATGTCGCCGCCGGCGTGGCCCGCGATGAACGCATCCCACATCGCCGCGTTCGGCACCGCCGCGATATCCGGCGCCGTCCGCGTGTAGGGCACGATCACGGTGCGCACCACGCTCGGCAGCCGGGACGCGACCTCGGCGATCCTGGGCAGGCAGTCGATGGTCTTGCCGTTGTAGGCATAGCCCTCGACCGCGAACAGGATCTTGGGTTCGATCTGGCCGAAGCGGTCGAGCACGCCCTGGACGCCGAAGTCGGGCGAGCACGACGACCAGATGGCGCCGATGGACGCCGCGGCCAGCATGCCGATGACGGCTTCCGGCATGTTGGCGACGAAGCCCGCGACCCGGTCGCCGGGGCCGACCCTTTCGGCCTTGAGCGCGGCGGCGACGCAGGAGACTTGTTCATAGAGTTCGGCGTGGCTGAGCCGGCGGCGGACCCCGTTCTCGCCCAGGAAGACGATGGCGTCGCCGTCGTCGCGGCGCCGCAGCAGATTTTCGGCGAAGTTCAGCCGGGCGTCCGGGAACCAAGTCGCGCCGGGCATCTTATCGCGGTTCGCCAACACGGTGCCGCCCCAGGTCTCGGCCTTGATCTCGGCAAAGGCCTTGAAGCCGGTCCAGAACTTTTCCGGTTCCGCAATCGAGAACCGGTGCAGCGCGCGGTAACCGTCGAGCCGCACGCCCCAGTCCCGTTCCAGCGCCTCGATGAAGCGGACCATGTTGCTGGCCCGCACGCGCTCCTCGCTCGGCCGCCACAAGGGCCCGTCGGTCAAGGCATCCTCCCGTCGTCGTCGCCGGCATTCGCCGGCGAGGCGGAGTATGGTTCGCCCCATTCGAACGCGCAACCCGGCGCAAGGGCTGGCATCGCCGCCCGCGAGGCCTTACCGTCGCCGTCCATGACGCCGCCGTCTCCCCGAAAAAATCCCTTCGCGGCCCTGCCGCCGACCGTGCGCGGGGCGGCCTGGATGGTGCTGTACGCCGCCACCTTCGCCGGGATGACCGCGATCGTCCGATACGCCTCGAAGGAGGTGCACCCGATCGAGATCGCCTTCGTCCGCAACCTGGCGGGCTTCTTGTTCATGGTGCCGCTGATCGTGCGGATCGGCCCGGCGACGTTGCGGACCCGACGCTTCGGCATGCACATGACCCGGGCCTTGAGCGGCATCGCCGCCATGTTCCTGTTGTTCACCGCCTTGGCCCACATCCCGATCGCCGAAACCACGGCGCTGATGTTCACGACGCCGCTGTTCGCCACCGTCGGCGCGGCGCTGATATTGAAAGAGACCGTGCGCGCCCGGCGCTGGACCGCGACCGCCATCGGCTTCGTCGGCGCCGTGGTCATCCTGCGCCCCGGCGAGGCGATGATGGCGTGGCCCGCGTTGTTCGCGCTCGGCTCGGCGGCCTGCATCGCCAGTTCCATGCTGCTGGTCAAATCGCTCTCCCGTACCGAGCCGCCCGAAACCGTGGTCTTCTATCTGAGCCTCCTCATGACCATCATGTCGCTGCCGCCGGCTCTCCTGGTCTGGACCTGGCCCTCCACCGAGATGTGGCTGTGGATGGCCGCCGTCGGGGTCATCTCCACCATCGGCCAGATCGGCATGACCCGAGCCTTCGCCGCCGCCGAAGCCTCCGCCGTGCTGCCGTTCGACTTCTCCCGCCTGCTGTTCGCCGCCGCCATCGGCTTCGTCGCGTTCGGCGAACTGCCGGACCTGTGGACCTGGGTCGGCGCCGGCATGATCTTCGCCGCCGTCCTTTACACCGCGCACCGCGAGGCCAAGGTCGCCAAGGCCGAGCGGGCGAAAACGCCGCCGCCCCTCTGAACCGTCATCCCGCTTCGTCCTCGAGCGTCGCCTTGGCCTTGTCCCGGTGCGCGTCGGTGACGTAGGGCGCGAGCGAGCGCAGCGCGGTCGCCAGCACGGCGGCATCGTCGGTGTAGCCGAAGCCGACCAGGAAGTCGGGCACCATGTCGAGCGGCAGAATAAAGTAGGCCAGCGCGCCCAAAAGGATCGCCTTCACGTGCTTCGGCGTCGCCGGGTCGAGCGCGGCGAAATAGGCCGCCAGCGCGTCGCCGGCGAACGGAATTTTGCCGAGCGTCCGGCGCACTTTGTCCTTCAGCTTGGAACGGACCAGCCGTTCGTTCTCCGCTTCATTGCCCGAGTCCGGTGTCCAGGTCATGCGCAGGCGCCTCTATCGAAAACGGGGGGCCTTATGATAGAGCATATCGCGGCAACATTAGGGCGACGGCGCCCGACGAAAAGGGGAAGACCATGGACGTGAAGGGACAGGCGGCGGTCGTGACGGGCGGCGCCTCGGGGCTGGGCGCCGGCACGGCGCGCGCATTGGCCAAGGCGGGCGCCCGTGTCGCGGTGCTCGATCTCAACGGCGATGGCGCCAAGGCCGTCGCGAGCGAAATCGGCGGCATCGGCATCGCCTGCGACGTCGCCGACGCGGCCTCCACCGAGGCCGCCATCACGGAAGCCGCCGCCCAACACGGCCCCGCGCGCGTCGCCGTCAACTGCGCCGGCATCGTGTTCGGCGGCCGCGTCGTCGGCCGCGACGGGCCGATGGAACTGGCGAAATTCGAGCGCGTCATCCGCGTCAACCTGATCGGCACGTTCAACGTCATGCGCCTCGCCGCCGCCGCCATGTCGGCGCTGGAGCCGATGGCCGACGGCGAGCGCGGCGTCATCGTCAACACGTCCTCCATCGCCGCCTTCGACGGCCAGACCGGGCAGTCGGCCTACGCCGCGTCCAAGGGCGGCATCGCCGCCCTGACGCTCCCCGCCGCGCGCGACCTCGCCGGCCGGGGCATCCGCGTGATGGCGATCGCGCCCGGCCTGTTCGCGACGCCGATGATGTTCGGCCTGCCGCCGGAATCGCAAAAAACGCTGGGCGAGTCGGTGCCGTTCCCGAGCCGCCTGGGCGATCCCGCCGAATTCGCCGCCCTGGTGCTGCACATCTGCGCCAACCGGATGCTGAACGGCGACACGATCAGGCTGGATGGGGCGCTGCGCCTGCCGCCGAAGTAATTTCATCCGCCCGCCGCCTTGTCGATGACCACCTTATCTATGAATTGGGCGAGTTTCACGTCGCGTTCGCTTAAGCCCCCGCAGTCGTGGGTCGAGAGCGTGATCTCGACCTTGTTGTAGACGTTGAACCATTCCGGATGGTGGTCCATCGCCTCGGCCTTCAGCGCGACCCGGGCCATGAACC
>CAZDFF010000058.1:0-15856 GCA_964504425.1 uncultured Hyphomicrobiales bacterium | reverse complement strand
CCTTGGGCCTGCTGGCATCGACCTTCCATCTCGGCCATCCGGAACGGGCCTGGCGCGCGTTCAGCCAGTGGCGGTCGTCGTGGCTGTCGCGCGAAGGCGTCGCCGCGGTCGTGACGTATGTTCCCGCCGGTGCGTTCGCGCTCGGCTGGATCGTCTGGGAAAAGCCGGGCGGTTTGTTCGGCATGTTCGGTCTGCTGGCCGCGATCCTGGCCGCGGCGACGGTCTATTGCACCTCGATGATCTATGCCTCGATCCGGGCCGTGCCGCGTTGGAACAACCGCTGGGTGCCGCTGAACTATCTGGCCTTGGCCCTGATGACCGGGGCGGTGTGGTTCGACGCGCTGCTGCGGATCTTCGGCGCCGCCCGGCCCGAGACGCCGGTTCTGGCGGCGGGCGCGATCCTGGTCGCCTGGGTCCTGAAGGTCGCGTACTGGCGCGAGATCGACCAGGCCCGTCCGGTCGCCACGTCGGGGTCCGCGACCGGGCTTTGGCCGCAGGGCGAGGTCAAGCTGCTCGACGCGCCGCACACGGCGGACAATTACCTGCAGAAGGAAATGGGCTTCCAGATCGCCCGCAAGCACGCGCGCAAGCTGCGGCGGATCGCGACGATGTTCGCCTTCGTCCTGCCGCTGATCCTGGTGCTGGGGGCGCTGCCGCTGCCGGCCGGGTTGGGGGCGCTGTCGGCCGTGTTGGCGGCGCTGTCGGTCGCCGTCGGCGTCGTGGTCGAGCGCTGGCTGTTCTTCGCCGAGGCCAAGCATGCGGTCACGCTTTATTACGGCGCCAAGGCGGTCTGATCGGCGCGCCCCAACCTCCTCATCCTGAGCCTGTCCAAAGACGAGCCCGCTATACCGACGCAGCGCTCGCGTCGGCAATCTGTTACGCCACATACACTGTAGTTAGTCGCTGAAAATGCGCCCCTTGGAGACCGGTGAAAGAGGCACCGGTCATGACGAGTTGCGCACCCTCGAAGGCTTCAGTTCGCAGGAGGTCAATGAAAGGCTGGACGATGAAATTTTCCTTGTCTTCGACGGCTTCTCCTGAAAACTCAGCCGGCACATCGATAACCGCGAAGCCCGGATAGTGAGTATGAAGGTCGGGGCTGAGCGTCAGCAGGCCATAGTGATAAGCCATCAAGAAATAAAGAGTGTCGGTGCCGCCGAGAACCGCATGCCAACGACGCTTGCCGACCCGTATCGTAAAGCTCGATTTCGTAAGATCGACCGTGACGGGGCTGTGTCGCCAGACGTTGGGGCGAAGCACATTGAGCGCATTGAGGTAGCTGTTCATGCCGTCTTCCAGCTTGCTTGCGGCCGCGTCGAAATCAGTCGCCCTCACCAATTCGTTCACACGCTCCTGGAGGGGGGCGATTTCCCTTTCCAACGCGCTAATCTGTTCCGCAATATCATTTTCGAGATCGAGCGCGCGGGCGATGCGTCCCAACTGACGCTCGCGTTCGCTAGCTTGGCCGAGTGCGACGTCTAGTGCACTGACTTCGTCCTGGACAAGAGCGGCTACAGCCTGTCGAGCTGGAGCGAGTTCACGCTCGATCAGACCTAAAGATTCTTCGGAGCTTCTGACAGTGGCGGCCAAGTTCGACGCTTCCGTGGACACGACCTGAAGCAACTCATCAGCTTCACTTAGTTCCGCTATGAGGCGATCATGCTCGAACCGAAGCCTGACGGCGCCAAGCTCTTCTATAATGGGATCATCTGGCATTGCCTGATGGCAAAGAAAGCACTGGTTTGAATCTGTCTTATGCATCACGGCTTGGTCGCATGCTGGGCAATGCGTGATCTTAAGGTCAGCGAGGATTGTGCCAGCGTCTTCTGCTCGAGCGATCCGCTCCAGTTCGTTCGAGAGTTCAGCGCGATAGCGCTTAAGCTCAGCCTTCCTATCACTAGTTTCTCTTAGCCGACGTTGAGCCTCCTCAAGCGTTGCCAACGTTTCCCCGCGCCGCTCGGCCAGGCGCAAAATGTGGCCTTGGCCCCCTTTGGGGATAGCGCGCTGGCTCCCGTCCGTCAGAAACTTGGTTCGACGATTGCGAAGATCAGTAACATGATCAGCCAAGCGATCTTGCGCGGAGCGAACGGAAGCAAGTGTAACCGCTACCGAGAATTCGGGTTCTTCGATTATGTCACGAGCGAGTTGATCGAGTGTCTGGGAAAACTGTTCACGCCGTGATTTTAGACGCTCTACTTTCATGTGAAGCTTGATTAACTGACCGTAATCATCGGTATAAATTCGCTCAGCGAGACCAAGGAACTGCAACAAGCAGGCGTGTTGTTCCGCCTCTGGCTGCTTATCGGCAAGTTCTCCCCAAAAACGCTGCTGGCGATAAACATGACGCAGCAGCATACGAAAGCTGAGTTCTGGCGAAGTCTGGCCAGACATAGTATTAGCCTTTGGAAAGTTCAGCAAGGGAATCCCGAGACGCTCCATCAGCCAGTGCTGGAATTCCCTCGCTGGCATAGCCGCATCCATAACGAAAATTTTTGTCTTGGCTCCCGGCTCACGCCACTTGCGCTCAAGGCGAACGACCTCGCCATTGAGAGCAAACTCAACGGCAGCGGCCTCGTACTTCTCTGCAAGGCCGGTTTCTTCTGCTCCCTCGAAGGGGTTTTCGCCGGGGTCTCCGAGCAAAAAGTCCAGAGTTTGAAGCCATTTGGTCTTCCCCGTATTCGGCGGCCCGACTATCAAGTTGACTCCGGGGAAGAACACGAGCTCCTCGACATTACCTGTCGACAGCCGCCTTTCGAGGCGCACTATGCGGAGAAACGGCGTATTCATTTGGATATCTTTTTACCCATGGCTCGCTGCCCGACCTCCTCGTCAAACAATTGATAAATAAGCTTTTTAAGGAATCCTCCCGTTTTTCCACCAAAGGCCGTCTTTACTTCCTTCATGCGCGCGACAATCGGTGCGAAGGAGGGGCGTGCCGCCAACAGCTTTGCACGTTCGTGACCGAGATCAGTCAAGCCGATTTGGTATGTTTTTCCCTCCTTGCGCACGTTGATGAGGCCATGCGCTTCAAGGTGGGCGAGCACATGGTAGTAGCGTTTGTCCCAAGGGCCGTAGTGGTGCCGTACCATGGCTGATTCCACTGTGTTGTCCTTCGGCCTTCGCTCGATGACCGATGGGGAGGGAGCAACCGCAACGCGTGCCACTTCGAAAAAGTCGGGATAGCGCGAAAAAAAATCAAGCTTAGCCATCTTGGTCAATCCGACGATACGTCCCTTGGTGCCGCAAATCTCCATCAGGAGCATGAGACGAGCTGCGTGAAATTCCACGATGTCGTCAGCAGCCAATGGCAGGCTGACGGGCTGTGTTCCTACTCTATTAAGAGATCTCATGGCGACGGTTTGGTGAATTTCAGAAGACAGCGGTCGGCAATATCGTAGAGGCATCCTTTCAAGAATGCCGATCGGTCGTCTTCGCCCTCGTTTCGTTCAGCATTGAGGGCGTCCATTCGGATAACGCAGAGCGAATGAAACTTCACTGGATCGACATTCATCTCGCCGGCGAGAAACTGAGCGCGAAGGGATGCGACTTCTGAGCGAACTCGTTGCTGGAGTTGGGCGACGTCGCTTGTATCGAGGTAACGCGGCGCACGTGCTTCTGACGCGTAGTCTCGTCGGAGTTCGGCCGCCAGAGCGGACATTTCGCTTGGAAGTCCCGCCTCGGCCATCTTCATAGCAAGCTTTCCACCGGAACGGGTCGACACTCCGTCCACAATTTCGGTAATACGCGCTTTCCACCAATTGTGAAGCTCTGCTCGCGTGATAATTTTCTTTGACGGATCTGGCAGCCACCTCGCGCCGGCTGCTGCTTTCGCCTTCGCCCGAAGCTCCAGCAGCACGACTTCGGCCGGCTCAACGAGAATTGATTGGCCTTCTTGATGAGCAAAGCGCATTAGCCGGATCAAGTTTTCCGCTTCAACTGCCTTTTTGCTTTCCCTCTGATCCCACAAGAAATTAGCGGCCCAGAATGCTGAATCTCGTCCTTTCGGAGATTTGAATCCTGGGCAACGATTATCAATATCCTGGAGGAGAGCGGTGATTTCCGCGCTGGCGCTCTGCCGTCCTTGGGAGAATCTCGGATACGTCAGCGGCTTCAGAGCGGTGACGACGGGCCTCAGCGTGACAAGACGGAAGGAAGATTCTTCTTGATACCTATCTCGGTCTAAAGATTTCTCGAATATCGACGTTCGGGCTTTCAATTTTTTGCGCTGGCATATGTCAGACACCGACCAGAATTTTTCTTCTTCGCCCGCTTTTACCTGCACGTACTCCGCTGTGCGCTGACCGCAATTCTCCCAGAGGAGAACGATGTCGTCATGCGTTTCGAAATGCACCTTCATCAGTGCTGGGTTCGCCAGCATTTCTATTAGAAAGCCGACGGCAATCTCGTCTTGGTAATTGAAGCCGGTGCGAGCTATGGGGCCCCCTTCCTCGATCGGTTGGGCGGTATCTATTGATGGCCATACCACCTTGGTGGCCGTCGTATCGGCTGCCTCCGTCAAAGGCTGCTGCCAATGGAGCGGTTAAGCATCTGACATCGCGCGCTGTACTTGGCGCCCCCCTTTATTACAAGGAGGCTAGCTTTACTAACGGGAAAAGTCGAGCGTGCACTTAACTTTGGGTTGAGAGGATATCTCCAATTAGATCAGCTTCTAAAATGCGCGTTACGTGAGCGGCTAGCCGTGGGTCTACATTTCGGTTCAGAATGCGCTTGGTGGGATTCACTGATCGGTCGTATTCGACACCTAGCGGCTGTATTCGCGCCCGTGTTAGGCTTTCCGTCAGGGAAGGGCAAGAAACCGGAAAGCGCGAGGGAATGCGCCCGCAGAAGGCCGTCAGTTACGAGGTCCAGGTCGCCAAGGACAATCGCTGGACCATCGAGTCCGTGCACCCGACCAAGGGCCGTGCCGTCAAGCAGGCGGAGGCTCTGCTCGGCGCCAATACGTGCGAGGCCGTCAAGGTCATCGAAGAGAAGGAGGGCTGGAAGCCCAAGGTCATCTTCGAGCAGAAAGGCACAATCGCCGAAAAGCCCCTGACCATCGCGACCATCGACGACGCGCACCTCTGCGTCTCGGTCGACGATTTCTTTTCCTTCCCGGCCCGACTGACGGCGGCGCGGTTGCTGCGCCCCTTTCTCGACGACATCGGCGCGACCGCGTTCGAGCTTCTGTACGACTACGGGCGCCTGCGTCAACTGATCCGCAACGACACGCTGTTCTATCAGGCCTTGCACCGGGTTTCCGCGCTGCAATCGCGCGGCACGGACGCGAAACCCGCCGACCGGTTCGATTTCATTCAGCGCGCGGTCAACGAGATCGCCGAGAAGGCGCGCGAGAACGACGACGTCCGGCATCTCTACGACATCCTGAAGTCGGACGGCATCATGGCGATGGTGCGGACGGCGAACGAGGAGTACGAGGAACCCTACGCCGCCTACCTGATGCCGGCCGCCGTCGCCTTGATGCTGGGCGAGGACGGGGATTGGAACGGCAAGCTGGGGCTCGCGCTCGATCACGTGGAAAAAGGCGCGACCGGCAAGGCGCTCGAAATCCTCGACGAGGCGATGGCCGAAGTCCTCGACGGCGGCGAGGCGATCATGAACGTGCTGGGCGGCCAGGCCGACCTGGGCACGGCGTTGAAATCGATCGGATTGCTTCTTCAAGGCAAGGCGCCGGGCCAAGGCGGACGCGGTTCGGTGCTGCCTCGATTGAACACGGTGCTGCCGAAGGCGAACCTGCCCCGGACGCGCGAGATCCTGCTCGGGCGCATCGAAAAGGGCCTGCGCGGCATCAAGCCGTTGACCAAGGAAGACGCCAAGGCGGATCGCGCCGCCTTCCTCGGCGTTCTGGAATCCGTGATCGCGCCCGGCGGACTGAGGGGCGGGCGGGGCATGGCCGAAGCCGTGACGCTGCGCGCCAGCATCGCCTTCGGCGGGGTCGGCACCGGCGACCTAGGACCCGAGGAGTGCTTGGCGCGGATGCGGGACGTTTTGCCCAACCGCGCGGTCCTGCTCGGATATCTGCTCGATCTCGGCAGTTCTCCGTTTGGCGCCAAGAACCGGGGCGTCGTGCTCAAGCGCCTCGCCGAAACAGTGAAGGACATGGGCAGGATCGAGTCCTTGCTGTCGCCCGGCGCATCACCGGCCGAACTTCGCGCCGCCGCCGTCGACCTGAGCGGTCGGCTGGCCGGCGACATGTTGCCGCCGGAATGGCAGGCGGAATTGGCCAAGCGCTTCGAGAAGATGCTGGCGGGCGCGCCGCCGGAACCGCCGCCGACGCTCGAAGTACCGTCCGAGCCGCCGCCCGCGGCCGCCCCCGACAAGTATCGGCTGCTGCGCGGCAGCTACAAACCCGGCGAGATTATCTTCAAGCGCGGCGAGGTGGGCGACGCGGCCTATCTGGTCACCTCCGGCGAGGTCGAGATCGTGGTGCCGGACCGCGACGGAAAGCCGAAGGTGATTTCGACGCTGTCGCGCGGCGACATCTTCGGCGAGATGGCGCTGATCACCCATGCGCCCCGGGTCGCGACGGCGCGCGCCAAGACCGATGTGGTGCTCAGCGGCGTGCCGATGGAGGCGTTCCAGGCGCGACTCGACCGGCTCGCAGAATTCGACAAGGTGCTGCGCGGCCTGATCGATATGTTCGCGACGCGTCTTCAGAACGTGACCGACGACGTGCGCTGACACTAATTTCCCGGCGCGGATCCGATCAAGGCGGCGACACGCTCGGCAATTCTTCGTTTGAACGCCATCCACCATTGGACGACTTGGATCCGGCGGTCTTCCATGAAGTCTGGGTCGGCGGCCGCGCGTTTTTGGTAATCCGTCATGAACGGAACCAGGTCGGTCCAGGCGTCCAGCAGGACGAACGGCGGGTTTTCGATGGCGTCGGCCGTGGCGAGAAATGGCGCCTTTACCGCGATCGGAATGGCCCCGGCCTCGAGCGCATCGTAAAGCCGGATCGTTTCTTCGGAATTGCCGGCCGGTGCCAGCGCGAAGCGCGCGTTCGCCAAATGCCCCGCGTATTCGACCGGCGAAAGGCCTTGCGCGAATCCTTGCGTGCCGACGATGACGCAGGGCAGGCGGTTTTCTTGCACCACGCGGATCATTTCGCCGCGTTTCGTCGTCGGATCGGCCGCCGTCTGGCCGGCGAAGAAGCCGACGATGGTGCGGTGGCGCATCGGCAGGTGCCGTTCGGCCGGTTGCGGCCCGACGGCGTTGGCGTAGCCGTTCGGAATCCATCGGATGCTCCGGGTGCGTGCGCCCTGTGAGACCGTCAACGCCTTCGGGAAATAGTAATTCCGCAGCACGTAGTCGGCGTCGGTGTAGAAGCCGAGATCGACGTCGCCCTTTTCGTCGCCCATGTGGAGGATGCCGAGATTGCGGCAGCCGCGCCGGCGAGCCTCGGCGACATAGCCGACATTATCGGCCGCTCCGGGATTGGCATGCCGCACCACGATCAGCATGTCGTCGGCAAAGACCCGTTCGTTGTCGCCGCCGAAAACGATCTGGCGCACCGGGCGGTCGAGCGCGCCCAGGAGCACGTCCTTGATGAAGGACGCTTCCACAACGCGGCCGATGGTGTCGCGTCGCCATATCAAGTTCAGCGGCGGAACGAGACTGGAACGGTTCATGAAATTTCCGTCGTGGGACTGAAATCGGCGCCTCGGACATTATATAACACAGGAAATTCAAGCACGTCCGATCTGAGGCGTCGCGGTCGGCGGTTGATCGCGGTCAAAGCGCCGAGGCGCGGACGGACTAACATTGCCGACATTCTGGAAAGGAGGCTGAAGCCATGAAATACCTCGTTCTGGCGATCGGATTCGTCGCTCTCCTGACGGCCCCCGGGGTCCATGCTAGTCCCCAGGCCGATGCCGCGTGGAAGGATTACGTCGGCGGGCGTCACAAGGCCGCGGTCACGAAGCTGACCGAGCTTGCTTACGCCGGCGACGCGGACGCTGAGTATTATCTCGGTTCCGCCTACAAGGACGGGCTCGGTGTCAAGCGCGACGGCAAGATGGCCGCGTGGTGGATCGAAAAGGCGGCGAGCAAAGGCCACAAGGAAGCGGCATTTGTCCTCGGCTTCCTTTATCTGCATGGAGTCGGGGAAGACGGGAACGCGGTCCCCGCCGATCCGAAGACGGCGGCGAAGTGGCTGACCGTCGCGGCCGACGCAGGCAACGCCGAGGCGCAGGCCGCCCTATCGCGGTTGTATGCCGAAGGCCAGGGCATCGAGAAGGATCAGGACAAGGCGCTGAAGCTGGCGGAAGATGCGGCGAAGCGCGGCCGCGCCAGCGCCCAGTTCGATCTCGGCGTGGCAAAATCGAAAATCCAGGATGCCCGCGCGTGGATCGACGCCTACGCTTGGTTCTCGTTGGCCGCCGCCCAGAATTATCCGGGCGCGGCGGAAAATCTGGACAAGGTGGCCAAGCACCTGCACCCGAAGGAAATCGAGCAAGCGAAGAAGCGCGCCGCCGAGCTGAAGGGCGGCTGAGCATTTTAGCGACGAAGGCCGCCTACGATCCTTCGGGCAGGGGGATGAACTCGACGTCGCCGGGCACTTGGACGCCGAAGCGGTCGCGCGTCCAGTCCCGTTTGGCCTGTTCGATGCGCTCCTTGGAACTGGAAACGAAATTCCAGAAGATATGCCGCGGACCGTCCATCGGTTCGCCGCCCAGCAGCGCGATCGTCGCACCCTCGGGGGCGTCGATGCGAACCTCGCGGCCGGGGGCGAGCACGAGGAAGGTGTGCGCCTCGAAGCGCTCGCCATCGACGACGGCGGGACCGTCGATCAGGAATACGCCGCGTTCTTCGTGCTCGGCCGGCACGACCAGCGTCTTGCCCTTGCCGACGACGGCGACGGCGTAGAACAGGTCCGAGAATGTGTGGACCGGCGAGGTGCGCCCGAACAGGCTGCCGGCGATCACGCGGGCATGAACCCCGTCGCCTTCCATGGTCGGCAAGTCGGCCTCGGCGTAGTGCGAGAATCCCGGCGCCGTTTCCTCGTGCGCTTTCGGCAGGGCGATCCAGATTTGCAGGCCGGAAAGCGGTTGCGGTTTCTTGCGCAACTCAACGTCGGATCGTTCCGAATGGACGATGCCGCGCCCGGCGGTCATCCAGTTCAGCGCGCCCGGCTCAATGGTCTGCACGGTGCCCAGGCTGTCGCGATGCACGATCGCGCCTTCCAGAAGATAGGTAAGCGTCGCCAGGCCGATGTGCGGATGCGGGCGCACGTCCAGGCCCTGGCCGGCCTTGAAAACCGTCGGGCCGAACTGGTCCAGGAACACGAACGGTCCGACCATGCGCCGCTTGGCCGACGGCAGGACGCGCCGAACCTCGAAACCGCCGAGATCGCGGCTGCGCGGCACGATGACGGTTTCGACCGCCTTGCAGGAGGCGGCCTCGTCTTTCGGTTCGGTGCATTCGAGCGTGCTCATGGGCGTCTCCCTTTTATGTCAATGTTGGGGGCGTCCATGGTTCGGTCAAGGCGTGTCAGCGTACCGTAACCCCGCGCGGGATATCGGTCAGGAAGCGGCAGCCGTTCGCGGTCACCTCGACGGTGTCCGACAGGAAGTAATCGCCCTTGCCGGTGCGCAGCAGCCACGACATCAGGTGAAAGACCATGCCTTCCTTCAGGGGCATGATCGAATCCGCACGCAGGCCCACCGGAACCCCGTTGCCGGACCAGCTCGGCGGATAGCCGATGCCGACCGAATAGCCGCAATGATGGCGCCGGTAGTGGGTCATTCCGGCGGCGTCGAGCACGGCTTGCCAGGCGCCGTAGACCTCGCGGGCCTCGGCCCCGGGCTTGATCCGTTCCGCCGCCTTCATCATGGCTTCCTCGCAGACCTTTTGTATGCGGTCGGTGCGCTTCGGCGCGCGACCGACGAACACCAGCCGTCCCATCGGCGCGTGGTAGCGCCTGACGCAGCCGGCCATTTCGAGGAACAGGATATCGCCGGACGCGAGACGCGCGTCGGTCCAGGTCCCGTGCTCGTGTTCCAAGGTGCGGGTCGAACGAACCAGCGGAATGAAGCCGGGATAGGTGCCGCCGCGCTGAAACATGGCCTGGTAAAGCGCCGCCATCACGTCCTTTTCGTCGACTCCGGGGCCCGCCGCGGCGATGGCGGCCAGCAGCATCGATTCCGAAATCTTCGCCGCTTCCCGGGTGTATTTCAGCTCCAGCGGCGATTGCTGGATGCGGCAATCGTCGACCAGGCGGCGCGGGTCCAGCCATGTCGCCTCGGGCAGGCCCTTCACGATGCCGTCGGCGATCCGGTACGGCATGAAGGAACTGTTCTGATCCATCGCCAGGCGGCCCTTTTCGAGGCCGGCTTCTTTCAAAGCATCGCAGGTGGCCTTAACCGCCGCCGGCATGTCCCGCATCGGCTGTTCCGGGTTGCGGGTGGACACGCCCAGGCTCATGGACCACGGTTGCAGGCCGACCGGACTGTCGCCGCCGCCCGCCGAGCCCAGTAGGATGTCCGTGCCGCGATCCTCGGCCGGGGGCAGCGGGGCGATGCCGTCGGAATAACCCGCATGTCGCACGTTCGGCACCATGTCGCGGACGATGGCGCGCTCCATGGCACGGGTGATCAGGATCGGCTTGCCCTCAACGGGCACGATCAGCATTTGGAAGGCGAAATAGCCCTGATGGTCCAGCCCCGACAGATAGAAGACGTTTTCGGGCGCGGCGATCAGGACGGCATCGAAGCCCTGGTCGGCCATGCCCTGGCGGAGCTTTTCGATGCGGCGGTCGTATTCTTCGTTGGGAAAGGCTCGCGCGCCCAATGTCTTGCTCCTTCTTCGCGACCGCCGATACGGTGTGCTTCTAATGATGGGTAGCATGGCCGGGGGTAACAACCCCGGCAAAACCGTGAACCGGTTCACAAATAATCGCAAATAATCGCAAAAAATAGCCGTTATCGCCGTCTTTTCCGCGCCCAGGCCGATTGATCGATTTGCTTTATTAGATGATTGTCATTTAAACATGGCCGGAAGGCCGGTGAATTTGCTATCACCCATGGCCACCCGGCCAACGACAAAACCGTATCGATGCCGCTTGCGGCGCCGTTCCGACATTAGGTGAGGAAATCCATGTCCACTCTGGTCAAGCCGCATGGCGGCGGTTCGCTGAAACCCCTTCTTCTGCCCGAAGCCGAGCGCGGCGCCGAATTGAAGCGCGCGCAGTCGTTGGTCAAGGTACCGATGACCAGCCGCGAGACCTCCGACGTCATCATGCTGGCGATGGGTGCCTACACCCCGCTCGACGGTTTCATGGGCTCGAAGGACTGGAAGGGCGTCTGCGCCGACATGAAGATGGCGAACGGTACGTTCTGGCCGATCCCGATCACGCTGTCGACGACCAAGGAACTGGCGGCCAGCATCAAGGAAGGCCAGGAGGTCGCGCTGGCCGACGGCGAGACCGGCGAGATCATGGCGGTGATGACCGTCGACGAGAAGTATTCGATCGACAAGGACTTCGAAAACCAGCACGTCTATCGGACGACCGATCCCAAGCACCCGGGCGTGCAGAAGGTGAACGAACAAGGGCCGGTCAATCTCGCCGGCCGGGTCATGGCGATTTCCGAGGGCGAGTATCCGAAGAAGTATCCGGGCCTCTATCTTCGGCCGGCGGAAAGCCGTGCCATGTTCGCCGAAAAGGGCTGGTCCCGCGTCGCTGCGTTCCAGACGCGCAATCCGATGCACCGCAGCCACGAGCATCTGGCGAAGATCGCGGTCGAGGTGACCGACGGCGTGTTCATCCATCAGGTGCTGGGCAAGCTGAAGGAAGGCGACATCCCGGCCGAGACGCGGACCAAGGCGATCCAGGCGATGATCGAGGGATACTTCGTGCCGGGCACGGTGATCCAGGCCGGCTATCCGATCGAAATGCGCTACGCCGGGCCGCGCGAAGCGCTGATCCACGCCCTGATCCGCCAGAACTTTGGCTGCTCGCACCTGATCGTCGGGCGCGATCATGCCGGCGTCGGCGATTACTACGGGCCGTTCGACGCCCAGCATATCTTCGATACCCTGTGGCCCGGCGCGCTCGAAACGCAGCCCCTGAAGATCGACATCACGTTCTATTGCACCAAGTGCTACGGCATGGCGACGGCGAAGACGTGCCCGCACGGCAAGGAGCACCAGATCAACATCTCGGGCACCAAGCAGCGCGAGATGCTGTCGAAGGGCGAACCGATTCCGCCCGAGTTCAGCCGGCCCGAGGTCGTCGCCATCCTGCAGGAGTATTACAAGAGCCTGCGCTGAGGCAGCCGCTCGGGGAGTTCAAGCGATGCCGACATTCGTGTACACGGAAAAATGCGACGGGTGCGCGGGCCGCGACGTGGCCGCGTGCATGTACATATGCCCGCACGACCTGATGAAGCTCGACACCGTGCGCATGAAGGCCTTCAACCAGGAACCCGAGCAGTGCTGGGAATGCCAATGCTGCACCAAGGTCTGCCCGCACCATGCCATCGAGGTCCGGCCATACGCCGATTTCGTGCCGATGGGCGGCGCCGCGATCCCGGTTCGCTCGGACAAGGAAATCACCTGGACCATCAAATTCCGCGACGGCGAGGTGAAGAAGTTCACGTTCCCGGTGCGCACTACGGCGCCGGGATCGGTCGATCCGTACGGCGGGAAGCCGGCACCGGGCGACATCAAGAGCGAACTTCTGTTCACGGAAGCGGGCAAGACCCTGCCGACCATCTGATCGGTAGCGGTTGACGAGGACATCGGGGCAATGGGCGAAGCATCGGCATTCGGCGATCCGGAAATCGTCGAAATCTCGACGGACATTCTGATCATCGGCGGCGGCATGGCGGCCTGCGGCTGCGCCTACGAAGCGCGCCGCTGGGCGCCGCCCGACATGAAGGTCATCATGGTCGACAAGGCCGCCGTCGAGCGGTCGGGCGCGGTGGCGCAGGGCCTGAGCGCCATCAACACCTACATGGGAGACAACGACCCGGCCGACTACGTGCGCATGGTGCACGCCGACCTGATGGGCATCACCCGCGACGACTTGGTGTACGACGTCGGCCGCCACGTCGACGGCACCGTGCACCTGTTCGAGGAATGGGGCCTGCCGATCTGGAAGGACAAATCGACGGAGGGCGTGCCGCTGAAGGACGGCGGCAAGCCGGTGCGCACGGGCCGCTGGCAGATCATGATCAACGGCGAATCCTACAAGACGATCGTCGCCGAGGCGGCGAAGAAGGCGCTCGGGACCGAAAACATCTACGAGCACGTCTTCATCGTCAAAATCCTGCTCGACAAGAACGAACCGAACCGCATCGCCGGCGCCATCGGCTTCTCGGTGCGCGAGCACAAGATCTATGTCTTCAAGTGCAACGCCGCGCTGCTGGCCGGCGGCGGCGCGGTCAACGTGTTTCGCCCCCGTTCATTGGGGGAAGGCCAGGGCCGTGCCTGGTATCCGGTGTGGAACGCGGGGTCGACTTACGCCATGGCGGTTGAAGCCGGCGCCGAGATGACCATGATGGAAAACCGTTTCGTGCCGTGCCGTTTCAAGGACGGCTACGGCCCGGTCGGCGCGTGGTTTTTGCTGTTCAAGTGCAAGGCGACCAACGGCTTCGGCGAGGACTACGTGAAGAAGAACGCCGACATGCTGAAGGAGTTCGCGCCTTATGGAACTTCGTCCGCGGTGCCGACGTGCCTTCGCAACCACGCGATGCTGAAGGAACTGAAGGAAGGCCGCGGGCCGATCATGATGGACACGCCGGGCGCGATGAAGGCGCTGGCCGCGAAGATGACGCCGGAAGAGGTCAAGCATCTGGAGGCGGAAGCCTGGGAAGACTTCCTCGACATGTGCGTCGGCCAGGCGGCCATGTGGGCGGGCATGAACATCCGCCCCGAGGAATCGCCGTCCGAGTTGATGCCCACGGAACCGTATCTTCTGGGCAGCCACTCCGGCTGCTGCGGCATCTGGGTTTCCGGCCCCGAGGACCTGAACAGCCCGGCCGAGTGGAAGTGGGGCTACAACCGCATGACCACGGTGAAGGGCCTGTTCACGGCGGGCGACGGGGTCGGCGCGTCGGGTCACAAGTTCTCGTCGGGATCGCACACGGAAGGGCGCATCGCCGGCAAGAATATGGTGCGCTGGGCGCAAGATCATAAGGACTACAAGCCGGCGCTGAAGGCCGACGTGAAGGCCCTGACGGAAGAAATCTACCGACCGGTCCGCACCTACCTGGAACACAAGGACAAGACCACGGCGGAAGACATCAATCCGCATTACATCCTGCCGCGCATGTTCCAGATGCGCCTGCAGAAGGCGATGGACGAATACGTCGCCGGCATCGCGACCTACTACATGACCAACGAGCGGATGCTTGAGACGGGCCTGCACCTCCTGAACATGCTGAAGGAGGACAGCGCGAAGCTTCGCGCCAAGGACCTGCACGAACTGCTCCGCGCGTGGGAAAATTACCACCGTCTGCGGACGGCGGAGGTTCACCTGCGCCACATCCTGTTCCGCGAGGAAACGCGCTATCCGGGCTTCTACTACCGGGCCGACTATCCGAAGCTGGACGAGGACAATTGGCATTGCTTCGTCAATTCGCGCATGGACCCGGAAACCGGCGAGTGGACGATGATGAAGCGCCCCTGGGTCGGCCTCGTCGACCATCCGCACAAATAGGCCGTCCCGCCGACCAGTGGCCGGCACGCGAAAGGGGGCGCCTTGAACGGCGTCCCCTTCTTGTTTATTGAAGGCGCGGGGCCGAAGCCCCCGGGGTTAGGCGAATGCCGGACGAACGCAGCGACGCCCGGGACGAACGCGTCCGGCGCGAGGACGACAACCCGGCCGTCGACATCTTTGACGGCGTGCGCGGGCACGACGGCAACCCGGTGATGCCGGTGCGCCTGAAGCAGGACGACATGTTCTGCTTTTCCTGCCACAAGGGCGTGCCGTGCTGGAACGTGTGTTGCCACGGCGCCGACGTGACCCTGACGCCGTGGGATATCCTCAGGCTTTCCAGACGGCTCGGTCTCCGACCGCGCGAATTCCTTGCCACCTACACCGTGCCCGCGATCTGGGAGAAGGCGGGCCTGCCCGTCGCCAAGCTGATCATGGGCGGCGAGGACGGCCAGGGACCGTGCATCTTTCTGGCCGGCGAGGCGGGCTGCGGCGTTTACGAGGACCGGCCCGCGACCTGCCGTTACTATCCGCTCGGCATGGCCGCGGTGAAGATGAAGGACGCCGAGGAGAAATCGGAATTCCATTTCCTGGTCAAGGAACCCCACTGCAAGGGCCACGACGAGGAAAAGCTTCAGACCGTCGACGATTTCCGCCGCGAGCAGGGGATCGACGAAAACGACGACATCAATCGCGGCTGGGTCGACATTCTGATGAAGATGGTGTCGTGGCGAAGCATCGGCGGTCCCGGCGGCCGCGACGCGACGCCCCAGACGAAGAAGATGTTCTTCATGGTCTCGACCGACGTCGACGCCTTCCGGCGCTTCGTGTTCGAAAGCCGATTTCTCGATACGTATTCGGTCGATCCCGCCGCCGTCGAAGCGCTCAGGACCGACGACAGGGCGCTGCTTACCCTCGGTTTCGACTGGATGAAGAACGTGCTATTCAACGAACCGACGATCGCGTTCAAGGAAGACGTGCTGCGCGCCGCGATCGCGCGCAACCGCACCGAACTCGGCGGCGTATAGACGCCGAACACGACAGGGGGAACGCGTGAACGATCTGGCCGATCTCGATGCCGTCGAAGCCAGGCGCCTGATCGGCCTCAAGCGAATCTCGCCGGTCGAACTGCTGGAAAGCTGCCTGAAGCGGATCGAGGTTGCGAACCCGGCGCTCAAC
>CAZDFF010000057.1:0-15902 GCA_964504425.1 uncultured Hyphomicrobiales bacterium | reverse complement strand
CTACAATGCCTATGACCTTAACCGGACAGCCGTGGACTTGATCCGCGCATCCACGTCTTAGTGTTAAGTCGTGGATGGCCGGGCCAAGCCCGGCCATGGCGAAATGACTGTCGACGCAATTCGATTTAGCGGTATAGGGCTTCCAAGCGGGCGCCGTAGGCTTCTCTCAATTTATGCCGCCGCACCTTCATGGTCGGCGTCATCTGGCCGTTGTCGATGGTGAAGGGGCCGTCGGCCAGAGCGAAGCGGCGGACCTTCTCCAGCGGCGACAGGCGGTCGTTGACCCGCTCGACCGCAGCGCCCAGCGCCTTCAGGAAATCGCCGTCGTCCTTCAGCGCCGCCAGGTCGGGCGCCTTGCCGGACGCGGCCGCCCAGGACGCCATCCAGTCGGCGTCGGGGACCAGCAGGGCGACCAGATGCGGGCGTTTGTCCCCCGCCACCATCGCCTGGGCGATTTCCCGTTCCATCGACAGCGCGCCCTCGACCCGCTGCGGCGCTACGTTGTCGCCGCCCGACAGCACGATGATGTCCTTCTTGCGATCCGTGATGACCAGCGAGCCCTCTTGATCGAGATGGCCGATGTCGCCGGTGTGCAGCCAGCCGTCCTTGATCGCTTCCGCCGTCGCCTGCGGGTTGTTCCAATAGCCCTGCATCACCAGGGCGCCCCGGACCAGGATTTCGCCGTCGGACGCGATTTTGACCTCGGTATTCAGGACCGGCGGCCCGACCGTGTGCATGCGCGGCCGGCTCGGCCGGTTGACGCTGATGACGGGCGCCGATTCCGTCTGGCCGTAGCCTTGCAGGATGCGTACGCCGAGCGCGGTGAAAAAAATCCCGATCTCTGGGTTCAGCGGCGCGCCGCCGGAAACCAGCGCCTTCAATCGGCCGCCGAATCGGTCCGCGACCTTGGCGCGCACCAGTTTGTCGAGCACGCGGTCCTGCAGGCGTTCGAACAGCGACATCGACGCCGGCGCTTCGTAACGCTTGCGGCCCAGGCGCAGGGTGGCTTCGAACATCGCCTGCTTCAATCCGCCCGCCTTTTCGACGCCGCGGCGGATGCGGTTGTGCATGGTCTCGTAAAGCCGCGGCACCGCCGTCATGATGGTCGGATGCGCATCCAGCATGTTGGCGCCCAACGTTTCGACGCCTTCCGCGTAATAGATTTCAGCGCCGATGGCGATGGGGAAGAACTGTCCCGCCGTGTGCTCGTAGGAATGCGACAGCGGCAGGAACGACAGGAATACTTCGTCGTTCAGGCCGAGTTCCAGCAGCGCGTCGAGCGCGCCGGCGCAGTTGTGCAGGATCGATCCGTGGCTCTGCATCACGCCCTTCGGCACGCCGCCGGTGCCCGACGTGTAGATGATGCAGGCGGTATCCGTGCGTTGCCACTTCCACGCCATTTCGATGATGTTCTCGTGACGCGCCCGGCCCTGTTCGATCACCTTGTCGAGGTGGATGACTTTCGGGTGGCCGCCGACGGCTTCGCTCCCGGGCGGCGGATCCATGGCGGCGACAAACGTCGTGCTCGGCACCGACTTGGCCGCGGCGATCACTTTTTCCGCCAGGCGCCGCTGCGACACGATGGCGCCCTTGGCGCCGCTGTCCGCCAAAACGTGACGATGGTCCTCGACGGTGTTGGTGACGTAGGCGGGAACCGTGATCGCGCCGATCGACATGATGGCGAGATCGCCGACCAGCCACGCCGGGCGGTTTTCCGAAACCAGCACGACCCGGTCGCCGGGTTTCACGCCCTGGGCCAGGAGCCCGCGCGCCAGCGGCGTGACCCGCGCCGCCGTATCGCCCCAGCTCAAGGGGCGGTAGCCGCTTTCGCGTTTGGCCCAAAGGAACGGGCGATCGCCCAGGCGATCGACCTGGTCGTAGAACATCGCGGCCAGGTTGGGCCAGCGTTCGAGGCTCATGGTCCGGCCGTCCTCCCCTTTAGACCCCCAGTTTTGCCGTTGCTTCCGGCATTTTCCATCCCTATATCGCTTGTATTCCAAGGAGTCTTCAAGACCATGCCGAAAAGCGCCGCCGCCCGCCCCCGGAAAACCAAGGAAACCCTGCCCGCCTGGAATCTTTCGGATCTCTATGCCGGTCCCAAGGACGCCAAGCTGGAAGCCGATATAGCCTGGTGCAAGGAACGCTCCGACGCGTTTCAGATTCGTTACAAGGGCAAGCTCGCGGGCCTTTCGGGCGCCGAGATGGGCGCCGCCATCGCCGAATTCGAGCGAATCGTCGAACGCCGCTACAAGCTCGGCAGCTACTCGCAACTGCTCCACGCGGCCAACGTCAGCGACCCGGCGGTCGGGCAGTTCTATCAGACGCTGACCGAGCGCATGACCGACATCGGCACGGCGACCCTGTTCTTCACGCTCGAGTTGAACCGGCTCGACGACGCCATGGTGGAGAAACAGCTTGCCGATCCGGCGGCGGGAAAATACGCGTCGTGGGTCAAGGAAGTCCGCCTTTACCGGCCGCATCAGCTTTCCGACGAGTTGGAACAGTTCGTCCACGACCGCGCGCCGGTCGACGGGTCGTGGTCGCGCCTGTTCGACGAAACGCTGGCCGGCATGCGTTTTCCGATCGGCGGCAAGAAGCTGACGCTCTCCGACGTGATGAATCGCATGTCGGACAAAAGCCGCGCCAAGCGTAAGGCTGCCGCCAAGGCGCTTGGCAAGGGCCTGAACGAGCGGCTGAGCCTGTTCGCGCTCATCACCAACACGCTCGCCAAGGACAAGGAAATCGACGACCGCTGGCGCAAGTACGCCGGGCCGGTGTCGTATCGGAACCTGTCGAACCGGGTCGAGGACGAGGTGGTCGAGGCGCTGACCGATTCCGTCCGCGGCGCCTATCCCGAACTGTCGCACCGCTACTACAAGCTGAAGGCGAAATGGTTGGGCGTGAAGCGGCTCGATTACTGGGATCGCAACGCGCCGCTGCCGAAGGCACCGGAACGCGAATACACCTGGAAGGACGCGCGCAAGACGGTGCTGAACGCCTACGGCGCGTTCGCGCCGGAAATGGCCGACGTCGCGGACCGGTTCTTCGCCGGCCGTTGGATCGACGCGCCGCCGCGCGCCGGAAAATCGTCGGGCGCGTTCTCGCATTCGACGGTGCCCTCGGTGCATCCCTACATCCTGATGAATTTCCACGGCAAGGCGCGAGACGTGATGACGCTGGCCCACGAACTCGGCCACGGCGTCCATCAGGTGCTGGCCGGGCCGCAGGGCGTCTTGATGGCGGACACGCCGCTGACGCTGGCGGAAACCGCGTCGGTGTTCGGCGAAATGCTGACGTTCCAGGCCATGCTGAAGGCGGAAAACCGCCCGGCGATGCGCCGCGCGATGCTGGCCGGCAAGGTCGAGGACATGCTGAACACCGTCGTGCGCCAGATCGCGTTCTTCGAATTCGAGAAGCGGGTGCATACGGAACGCCGCCAGGGCGAATTGAGCCAATCCCGCATCGGCGACATCTGGATGGACGTGCAGCGGGAATCGCTCGGGCCCGTGCTGCGTTTCGACGACGACTACCGTCCGTTCTGGGCCTACATCCCGCACTTCATTCATTCGCCGTTCTACGTCTACGCTTATGCCTTCGGCGATTGCCTAGTGAACTCACTGTACGCCGTGTTCCAGAACGGCCATCCCGGATTTCAGGCGAAGTACCTGAAGATGCTCCAGGCCGGCGGCACGCTGCGCCACAAGGAACTGCTGGCGCCGTTCGGCCTCGATGCCGGCGATCCCGGCTTTTGGAAGAAAGGCCTGTCCGTCGTTTCCGGCTTCATCGACGAGTTGGAGCGCATGCGCTGAGACCCGTCGGGGATCGGTGCGGCGCGATCGACATCGCCGCCATGCATGCCTTCGGGCGATCCGCCGCGCTCGGTCTTGCCGTCGTTTTCGGCGTGGCGGGTTCCGCGCGCGGCGCCGACAGCCTCTGCGCCGACGCCGCGGCCTGGCCGTTCGGCGCCGACGAGCGCATGGTGCCGACGGCGCCCGCGGCCGCCAAGCCGGTCGATTTCCTCAAGCGCGTCGTCGCGACCGGCTTTCCCTATCCGAAGGGCTGGCGCGAACGGATCGCGGCCGAACCGGCGAATCCGCCGATCTACCGATTGCTGACCGCCAGCGCCCTGGTCAACGGCATCAAGGTCGTGCCGGAACCGGTCGATCTTTGGAAAGCGCCCGGCCGTTTTCTCGCTGACGGCGGCGATTGCGAGGACGCGGCGATCGCCAAGTACGCGCTGCTGCGCGATATCGGCTACAAGGCGGAGAATTTGCGCATGACCGTCGTGCACGTTCGCGGCCGGCCGACCCTGCACATGATCCTGGTCGTGCGCACCGGCCCGACGCCGTTCGAAACCGTCGTGCTCGACAATGCCGGCGGCGGCGTCCGCGCCGCGCTTTATTGCGAGGAGATGAAGCCATTGATCTCGCTGAACGAAAACGCCGTCTGGCGGCACGCCCCCGAAGGCGAACGCCTGATCGCATCGCTCGGCAACGTTTGCACGGCGGGGCCCTGAGCAATGGCCAAGAAAAAGGGCGACGAAGCGGCGTTCGACGATGCCAACTCGCTGTCCGGGCGGGTCAAGCGCTACGCCCGGGTCGGCGGCGCCGTCGGCGGGCTGGCGGCCCGGGTTGCCGGCAACCGGCTGTTCGGCATCCCCATCGACAAGGCCAGCCACGCCCGGGAATTGAAGACGGCGCTCGGCGGCCTCAAGGGGCCGCTGATGAAGGTGGCGCAGATCCTTTCCACCGTGCCCGACGTGCTGCCCGGCGAATACGTGCAGCAGCTGACCGAGCTTCAGACCAACGCGCCGTCCATGGGCTGGCCGTTCGTGCGCCGGCGCATGGCGTCCGAACTGGGACCCGACTGGGAAAAGCGCTTCAAGTCGTTCGACCGTCAGGCGGTCGCCGCCGCGTCCCTGGGACAGGTGCACCGCGCCGTCGGCCCGGACGGCCGCGCCCTCGCCTGCAAAATTCAATACCCCGACATGGCGTCCGCCGTCGAAGCCGACTTGAAGCAGCTCAAGGTCGTCTTCGCGATTTACCGGCGCTACGACCAGGCGATCGACCCGAGCCAGATCCACGTCGAGCTGTCCGCGCGCCTGCGCGAGGAACTAGACTACAAGCGCGAGGCTCGGCACATGTCGCTTTACCGCGCCATGCTGGCGGACCAGGCGTCCGTGCACGTGCCCGAACCGGTGTCCGAGCTTTCGACCGGCCGGCTTTTATCCATGACCTGGCTCGACGGCCGGCCGCTCAAATCCTTCGTCGGCGGCGATCTGAAGACCCGGAACCGGATCGCGCTCAACATGTTCCGCGCCTGGTACGTGCCGTTCTATAACTTCGGCGTGATCCACGGCGACCCGCATCTCGGCAATTACACGGTCGCGGAAGGCGGCGACATCAATCTGCTGGATTTCGGCTGCATCCGTGTTTTCCGGCCGGAATTCATCCGCGCCGTGATCGACCTTTACAAGGCGCTGCGCGACGACGACGAGGCGCTCGCCTTGACCGCCTACGAAACCTGGGGCTTCCGCAAGCTGGACAAGGACACCATCGCCGTCCTGAACCAATGGGCGCGGTTCCTCTATGGGCCCTTGCTCAAGGACAAGGTGCAGAAAATCCAGGAGGAGGGCGGCGTGATGTACGGTGCCAACGTGGCGGCCAAGGTGCACAAGGAACTGCGCGGCCGGGGCGGCGTCACGCCGCCGCGCGAATTCGTGCTGATGGATCGCGCCGCCATCGGGCTCGGCAGCGTCTTCACGCACCTGGCGGCCGAGATCAACTGGCACCGGCAGTTCCACGACCTGATCGATGGGTTCGACGAAAAGGCGCTCGCCCAGCGCCAAGCCAAAATGCTAAAGCGTTTCGACGTACCGAAACCGGAATAAGGGGGATAAAGCCATGATCGTCACCACCACCGACGGCGTCGAAGGCCGCAAGGTCGCCCAGTACCTGGGCATCGTGACCGGCGAAGCGGTCATGGGCACCAACGTCTTCCGCGACATGTTCGCGGGCATCCGCGACATCGTCGGCGGCCGCTCGGGCTCCTACCAGAAGGAACTCCGCAAGGCCAAGGACCTGGCGATGGAAACGCTGCTCGAAAACGCCCAGGAACTGGGCGCCGACGCCGTGGTCGGTTGCGATCTCGACTACGAGGTCATCGGCGGCGACGACAAGACCATGCTGATGGTGGTGGCCAACGGCACGGCGGTCAAATTGGCGTGAACGGGTTCCGCGCCCCAACTTCGCCCTAATCCGGCCCTACGGGGGCCATCATCCCCATCCATCGTCCTTTCCATCGAAGCGGCAAGCGCCGCTCGCAACCGGAAAGGACAACCTTCATGAAACGCCTCGTTCTCTCGGCATTTTCGGTCGCCCTGCTGGCGGGAACGGCGGCCACCGTCGTCGCCGCCGACCAGAAGCCGGGCCGTCCGCATCAGGCCGGCCAGACCTATTTCGACAAGCTCGACACCGACAAGGACGGCGCCGTCAGCCGCGACGAATTCATGGCGGCGCAGACGCTCCGCTTCCAGGCGCTCGACAAGAACAAGGACGGCGCCGTGTCCAAGGACGAATACACCGCCGGCAACCGCAATCCGGAACGCCGCGCCAAGTGGTTCGAGCAGATGGACACGAACAAGGACGGTAAGGTCGAAAAGGCCGAATGGGACGCCGCCCAGGAAAAGCACTTCGTCGCCCGCGACAAGGACAAGGACGGCAAGTGGACCAAGGACGAAAAGGGCCACGCCCAGAAACACGACAAGCAGCACGACAAGAAGCCGCACGGCAAGAAAGGCGAAACGCCGGAGAAGCGCTCCTGAGGGTACGGGCCCCCAGTCTTCCGCTAATTCCTCGGTAGCGGAAGTTCCCGGCTTCATCCGGCGCCGGCTGCCGCCCTGCGATGGCGGCAGCCGGTTTCGTTTATGCCCATCACGCGGGCGTGTCTTGAACGCGGGCGTGCGTGCGCCCTAGAGTCGACGGACACATGCGACGGGAGTGGATTCGATGCAGAATCGTTGGCGGTTGAACCGGCGCGGTGTTCTCGGCGGCGGGCTGTCGGCGGCGGCGCTGCTGGTGGTGTCGCCCGCGCTGGCGGCGTTGGCGAAGACGCCGAGCCAATCCGAGGGGCCGTTCTATCCGGAAACCCTGCCGCTCGACCACGACAACGATCTCGTCCAGGTGAAGGGCCATCCGCGCCCGGCCAAGGGCCAGGTCGTGCATCTGTCCGGCCGCGTGCTCGACGCCGCGGGCAATCCCGTTCCCGGCGCCACGGTCGAAGTCTGGCAATGCGACGCGTTCGGCGTCTACCGCCATCCGTCCTCGGGCGGCGCGGTCGATCCCGGCTTCCAGGGCTTCGGCCGCACCGTCGCGGCGGCCGACGGCGGCTATCGCTTCCGCACCGTCAAGCCGGTGCCGTATCCCGGCCGCGCGCCGCACATCCACGCCGCCGTGATCGTGCCCGGCCGGCCGCGCCTGGTGACGCAGATCTACAACGCGGGCGAAGCGGCAAACGACTCCGACTGGATCTTCAAAAGCGCCGGCACGGCCCGCAAGTCGCTCGAGGTCGCCTACGCGCCCGCGCCCGACTCGCTGGAAAAGGGCGCGCTCGCCGGTCGCTTCGATTTCGTGCTCGGCTGATTGAAGTCCGGGGTCGGATCGGCCATGCTCGGGCCATGAGCAAGGCCTTCACCAAGGAATCCGACGGCGACCAGGACGACGACGGGCCCGACCTGCCCGACGTGCCGAAGGGCGTGCGCAACCTGATCACCCCCGCAGGGCTCGAACGGCTGCAGGACGAGTTGAAGAACCTGACCTCGGTCGAGCGGCCGAAGGTGGTCGAGATCGTGTCCTGGGCCGCCGGCAACGGCGACCGCTCGGAAAACGGCGACTACATCTACGGCAAGAAGCGCCTGCGCGAGATCGACCGGCGGATTCGTTTTCTGGTCAAGCGGCTGGAAATCGCCGAGGTCGTCGACCCGGCGCGGCAGACCAACCGCGACCAGGTGTTCTTCGGCGCCACCGTCACCTACGTCGACGGCCAGGATCGCGAGCGCACGGTGCGCATCGTCGGGATCGACGAGGCGCGGCTGGAAAAAGGCGAGGTCAGTTGGATTTCGCCCATCGCCCGCGCATTGATGAAGGCCGAGGAAGGCGACGTCGTCGAGGCACGCACGCCCGCCGGCATCGATTCCATCGAGGTTGTGAAGATCGAATACGAAACCGCCTGACGGCTTATTTCTTCCGCAGCGACTGCTCCGCCGCCAGGCCGGCGAGCAGCGCCGCCATCAGCAGCGTCACGCCGTGTTCCTTCGGCAATTTTGCCACCTCGTCCTTGAGGCGCTCGGCCGTGCCCGCTACCTGTGTGGCGATCTGCGGCGCCAGGGCGGCGAGCGAGTCTATTCCCGATGGCTGAGGTTTGCGCCGCGAATACAGGAACGCCGTGCCGAACAGGGCCAGCGCCATGAACAACAGCACCAGCGCCGAGATCGCCGCGGCGGCCGCCGCGCCCAGATACGTCTGGGCGTAAATCCAAAGGGCGGCGATGCCGCAACCGATCGCGGCCGCGGCCAGGACCGCCCCGGCGATCATGCACAGCGTCGCCGGGACGATTCGTTTGACCGTGGCCTGGGCGGCGCCGGCGACGAGGCCGCCGCGCGCGAGCGCGACGAGCGCCGCGCCGATGATGTCGCGCATCAGCGGGGCAGCAGGCGGCTGCCGATGAACCCGATCGCGAACGCGATCAGCAGGCTGGTGACCGGGCGCTCCTCGACCTGGGCGCGAACCGCCTGGACCGAGCGTTCGCCCTGTTCCTGGACCTTCTCGTAAAGATGCGCGGTCTCGTCGCGAATCGCCTCGGCCGCGTTGCGCGCGGCGCCGTTGCCCGATTTCCTGAGCGTGCCGGCGAGTTTCTCGAAATCCCGTTTCAAGGCCGCCATGTCGGCGGCGATGGCCTCCAGATCGGGACCGTCGGTGTCTTTGGCTTTCGCTGTCGTCGTCGTCATCGTGGTTCCTTTCTTCGAGTTTAAGGTACCCCCATCGCGCGACTCTCGACGCCATATATGGGAACGCGCCGCCGCGAATCCAACCGACGCGACGGAAAATGAAAGGATTTTAATATCGCGACCGGCGACGATCAGCCCGCGCGTTTCGCCCGCACGACGGCTTCGTGTAGCGCCGACAGGAACCGAGAGCGGTCGGCGGCGGCGAACGCGCGCGGCCCGCCGGTGATGTTGCCGGCCTCGCGCAAATCGGCCATCAGGTTGCGCGTCGCCAGCGCCATGCCGATGGAACTTTCGGTGAATTCGCGGCCGTTGGGCGCGATCACGGCCGCGCCCGTCTTGACGCAGCGCGCCGCCAGCGGCACGTCGGCGGTCACCACCACGTCGCCCTTCGCCGCGCGCTCGGCGATCCAATCGTCGGCGGCGTCCGGTTCCTGCCCGACGATGACGCGATGGATCTGCGGACGGTGCGGAATGGCGACGCCGCCGTTGGAAACCACGTGCACGTCGACCCCGTGCCGTTCGGCGACCTTGTAGACTTCGGCCTTCACCGGGCAGGCGTCGGCGTCGACATAGATCGCGCTCACGCCGCCAGCACGCGGATCTGGTCGGCGTCGAGCAGCAGCGCGATCGCCGCGCCCGCCGGCTTCGGCGGCCGGCCCGGGTTGTGCGGGCTGTCCGCCAGCACCGTGTGGCCGCCGACCTTGATTCCGTAGCGCACGTGGCTGCCGAGGAATTCCGTGTGTTCGATGGTGCCGTCGAGCCGGATGCGGCCCCTGGCTTCCGTGTTCGCGTCGGCGATCTCCAGGCTCTGCGGCCGGAACAGGACCGTGCGCCCGTCGCCCGGTTCGGTGCCCGCCGGCAGCGGCAGGGTCACGCCGCCGCCGACGAATCGGGCGCCGCCGCCCGCCGGCTCGATCCGGCCGTCGATCAGGTTGGCGATGCCGAGGAACTTGGCGACGAAGCGGTTGACCGGCCGGTCGTAAAGCTCCATCGGCGCGCCGACTTGTTGAATGATTCCCTTGTCCAGCACGGCCATGCGGTCGGCGATGGTGTTGGCTTCCTCCTGGTCGTGGGTGACGAACACGGTGGTCAGCTTCAGGCGCCGTTGCAGCTCGTGGATTTCGCGCCGCATCTGGACGCGCAGGTTGGCGTCCAGATTCGACAGCGGCTCGTCCAGCAGCAGCACGCGCGGCTCGACGACGATGGTGCGGGCCAGCGCGACGCGCTGCTGCTGTCCGCCGGAAAGCTGCGACGGCCGGCGCTGGGCGAAATCGCGAAGTCCCACCAGCCCGAGCGCCGCGTCGACGCGCTTGGCGATTTCGGCCGAGGGCACCCGCTGTTCCTCCAGCCCGAAGGCGACGTTCTTGGCGACCGTCATGTGCGGCCACAGCGCGTAGCTTTGAAACACCATGCCGACGTTGCGCGTCCACGGCGGCCGATGCGTCACGTCGTCGTCGCCGATCAGGATGCGGCCTTCCGGTTCCGGCCCGAATCCGGCGATGGCGCGAAGCAGGGTCGACTTGCCCGATCCCGACGGGCCCAGGAAGGCGAAGAACTCGCCCGGCGCGATGTTCAGGCTGACGTCCTGGATCACCCGGTTCTTGCCGAACGAAATCGAAACCCGTTCGAGCGTGATGCCGGCGGCGTCGGGCTTGATGTCGGCCATCGCGGAACCCTCAGATCTTGGTCATCGAATGGGCGGCGGTGCCCTGTTCGATGATCCGTTGCGAAACGTACATGGCGAGCCCGACGATCACCACCGCGATCATGCCGAGCGCCGCGCCGGCGCCGCGCCCGGCGGCGGTCTGCATGAAGATGTAGATGCCGTAGGCGAGCGGCGCGTCGGCCTCGTTCGCGACCAGCATCAGGGTGGTGGAAAGTTCCACCGCCGCGGTCGCGAAGCTGGTGACGAAACCGGCCAGGATCGCGCCCATCATCAGCGGCACGACGATGCGCCGGACGCTGCGCCACTTGGTCGCGCCCAGGTTCTCGGCGGACTCTTCGAGCGTCACGCTGACCTGATGCAGCCCGGCGTTGCACGATCGAAGCGCGTAGGGCAGGCGGCGCACCGCCAATGCAATGGCCAGGATCGGCCACCAGGTGGCGAGCGATTCCCCGTTCCACGGCAGTGAGAAGTCGTAGAACGTGCGCAGGTAGCCGATGCCGATCACCAGGCCCGGGATCGCCACCGCCGACATGGCGACGTAATCCAGCCATTGGCGACCGGGGATGTCCGTGCGCATCACGACGTAGGCGATGGCGACGCCGACGATCACGTCGATGGTCGCGGCGACGCCCGCGTAGAGCAGGGTGTTGGTGATGAACTGCGGCGAGGTGCGGAAGACCTCCTCGTAGTGCGCGATCGTGTAGGCGTCGGGCAACACCGCGTAGGACCACACCGTGCCGAACGACAGCAGGATCAGGCCGAAGTGCGGCGACAGCACGATCAGCAGAATGAAGATCACGATGGCGTAGCAGGCCCATTGTTCCAGCGGCTTCAGGTCGCGCTTCATCAGCCCGCCGCCGCCCTTCTGCGTGGTGGCGAAATCCTTGTCCTTGAGCGCCAGCATCGCGCCCCACACGGCGATCAGCGAGAACACCACCAGGAACACGGAAATCACGTAGCCCATCGGGTCCTCGATGCCGATCGAGGTGATGCGGAGGTACCCTTGCGGCGCCAGCATGTTGTTGACGTTCAGGAGCAAGGGCGTCCCCAGATCGTCGAACACCTTCAGGAATACGATGGAGGCGCCGGCGACGTAGCCCGGCAGCGCCAGCGGGAAGACCACGCGGCGGAACAGCCGCACCCCGTGCGCGCCCAGGTTCTGCGCCGATTCCTCCATGCTGCGGTCGATGTTGGTCAGGCTGGCCGACAGGTTGATCAGGATGAACGGGAAATAATGGATGCTCTGCACCAATATCACCGCGTTCAGGCCCTGCATGAACGGCAGCGAGAAACCGAAATGTTTTTGCAAAAGCAGGTTCAGGCTGCCGTTCGGCCCGAATAGAAGCTGCATGGCGACCGCGCCGACGAACGGCGGCATGATCAGCGGCACGAAGCCCAGCACCTGGATCATGACCGCGCCCTTGAAGTTGAAGCGCGTGGTGAAGTAGGCGAGCGGCACCGAGATCAGCGTCGCGATCAGCACCGACATGCCGGCGACGTAGATGGAATTCCAGAACGATTCCATGAACAGCGGCGTGCGGAAGAAGTCGTAGAAATTGATTAGCGTGAAGCCGCCGGTGCGTGCGTCGACGAAGGCGACGAACACGACCCTGGCGATCGGCAGCACCAGGAACACGAACAGAAATACCGCCAGCGCCAGCGCGACGGAAATCTGCCCGATCTTGACGTTGCGGCGCGCAACCCCGAACGCCGGCGTGCCGTTCGCCATGATCCCCCCGAATAGCCCGAAGGCCGGGGGCGGAGCCCGATGCGGCCCCGCCCGTCGGCTTCTTTACATCGCCTTCGCTTTGTCGGCCAGGTCCTTGGCCTTGGCGTAGTTGGCCTTGGCGAAGGCCGCCCACTTGCGCTCGATCTCGGCCTGGCGCTCGGCGCCCGGGTCCTTCTTCTTATCCTTGCCCTTGGCCGCCTTCTTGAACGACGCGTTGACCTTCGGGTCGTTCGCCTCCTTGTCGCTGACCGGCATGGCGCGGACCAGCGCGCGGGCCTCGGCGATCGCCTTCAGGGCGGCGGCGTTCTTCTTGGTCGCCTGCGCGGCCTCGGCGTCCTGGATCGCCTTGGTCGCCGCCTTCAGGTCGTTCATCTGATAGGTGATGACCTGGTCGAACAGGGAATTGACCATGTTGTAGCGCACCTTCGACACCTTGGTGTCGAACTTCACCGCCGCGCCGATGGAGGTGTCCTTGAACGGATTGGGAATGCCGGCGGGCGCCTTGGCGTAGGCGGCCGGCAGCACCGGCAAGCGCATGATGCCCTTGTCGAACAGCAGTTCCTGGCCTTCCGCCGACAGCAGATATTCGACGAACGCCTCGGCCGCCTTCGGGTGCGGCGCGTTCTTGACGATGGCGATGTTGGCCGGCACCACGGTGGTCACGGTCGGATAGACGAACTCCACCGGGAATCCGGACGCCTTCGACGAGAAGCCGAAGAAGTCGATCACGATGCCGAAGCCGAAGGCGCCCGAATTCACGCCGTCGGGCACGCCGAAGCTGCGCTCCGTCACCTGAGCGAAGTTGCCGGCCATGTCCTTCACGGTGGCCCAGCCCTTGTCCCAGCCTTCGCCCTGCAAGATGGTCTCGATGGTCAGGTGCGTGGTGCCGGAACGCGAAGGCGCCGAAATGGCGACGTGGTTGTGATAGACCGCCTTGGTCAGGTCGGCCCATTCCTTCGCCACCGGCAGCTTCTTCGCCTCCAGGTAGCGGGTGTTGTACATGATGCCGTAGCCCGACGCGGCGAAGCCGAAGAAGTATCCTTCCGGGTCGTTGATTGGGAAGGCGCCGACCTTGGCCGGGATGCCGGCCGCCCTCGGCTTATATGGCGCCAGCAGCTTCGAGTCCTTCAGCACCTCGAACGCGTCCGGGGCGGACGCCCAGAACATGTCGGTCTGGTTCTTGCTCGCGGTCTCCTGCACGAACTTGATGCCGGCCGAGGTCTGCTTGTTCAGGATTTCGACCCGGGTGCCCGGATGCTTCTTCATGAACGCCTTCTGGTAGACGGCGGTCAGGTCCTTCGGGAAGGACGTGACGATGGTCAGCTTGTCCTCCATGGCGGACGCGGGCAGGGCGGCCGTCAGGGCGACGGCGGCGGCCAGCGCGGCGAGGCGAAGGCGGGGCAGGGATGCGGTTTGCATGGACGGTCTCTCCTGGTTGCGGCCCGCGCGGGACCCTCCCCGCCGGGCGCCGGTTCGACGGCTGTTCGGTTGTCGGTCCAAGGGCCCTTGCGGTCCCGGGGGCATGAACGGCGGCCCGGTCCCCTCCATGGGGCCTCGATGCGGTCATATTAAGGAGAGGCGGGGGCAAAGGGCAAAGGGGATTGCGTGACGGTTCGGCGCCGACGGGCCGTTGGCCCCGGCCGTCCGTGCCCCCATTTCCTAGGGCAGAGGCAGAAACGACAGGAGGACGCCGCATGCGCTACGAACTCCACTACTGGCCGTCGATCCAGGGACGCGGCGAATTCGTCCGCCTGGCCTTGGAAGAAGCCGGTGCCGATTACGTCGATGTCGCGCGAGAGCAAGGCGGCATGGATCGGCTCATGGCCCTGATGGCGGGCGAAGGCACGGCGACGCCGCCGTTCGCGCCGCCGTTCCTGAAGGCCGGGCGGCTGGTCGTGTCGCAGACGGCGAACATCCTGATGCTTCTCGGCCGGCGGCACGGCCTGGCGCCGAAGTCGGAAGCGGGCCGTTTGTGGGCCAACCAACTGCAACTGACGCTCGCCGATTTCGTGCAGGAAGCGCACGACACGCATCATCCGATTTCGGTGAACCTTTACTACGAGGACCAGAAGCGGGAAGCCAAGCGCCGCGCCGCCGATTTCCTGCAGGAACGCGCGCCGAAATTCCTCGGTTACTTCGAGGATGTGCTGGCGAACGCGTCCGGCAAGACACCGTGGCTGACCGGCGGCCGCGTCGCCTACCCCGACCTGTCGCTGTTCCAGGTCGTCGCCGGGCTTCGCTATGCGTTCCCGAAGGCGATGAAGCGCCTGGAGAAGAAATATTCCGGCGTGTCGGCGCTGGCCGAGCGCGTCGCTGCGCGGCCGCGCATCGCCGCCTATCTGGCGTCCGCGCGGCGAATCCCGTTCAACGAGGACGGCATCTTCCGCCATTACCCCGAACTGGATCGGTAGGGCGGGGCGCCCGAAATCGCGGAAATCCGCGCCCTTGCGGTTCTTTCCAGCCTCCCGGCGGATTGATATAGTCCGCCCACAGGGAGGCGCCGGCACAATGTCCGGCGGCTTGGCATCCGCCGGGGACCGCAACCCCGGCCTTTTCGTACACATATCGCTCATGGAGGAGCATCGATGCGCGCTTTGACCGCGGCCGTCGCCGCGTTTGCATTCGTCCTGTCGGCCGGCACCGCCGGCGCCGTCGACCCGATCAAGATCAAGTTCGCCCACGTGGTCGCGGATTCTACGCCCAAGGGCCAGGGCGCGCTGATGTTCAAGAAGGAGGTCGAGAAGCGCCTGGCCGGCAAGGTGGTGGTCGAGGTCTATCCGAACTCGAGCCTGTTCGGCGACGCCAAGGAAATGGAGGCGCTGGCCCTGGGCGACGTGCAGATCATCGCGCCGTCGCTGTCCAAGTTCGACAAATTCACGAAGAAACTGCAGGTGTTCGACCTGCCGTTCCTGTTCGACGACATTCAGGCCATCGATCGCTTTCAGCACAGCGCCAAGGGCAAGGAACTGCTGAACGCGATGACGTCGAAGGGTTACCTGGGTCTTGCCTTCTGGCACAACGGCATGAAGCAGCTTTCGGCCAACAAGCCGCTGCGCGTGCCCGCCGATGCCAAGGGCCAGAAGTTCCGCATCCAGTCTTCGAACGTGCTGCTGGAACAGTTCAAGGCGCTGAACGCGAACCCGCAGAAGATGGCCTTCGCCGAAGTCTATCAGGCCCTGCAGGTCGGCACCGTCGACGGCCAGGAAAACACCTGGTCGAACATCTACACCCAGAAATTCCACGAGGTGCAGAAGCACATCTCCGAAACCAACCACGGCGTGATCGATTACATCGTCGTCACCAATGCGAAATTCTGGGGCAAGCTGCCGAAGGACATCCGCGCCGAATTGGAAAAGATCATGGCCGAGGTGACCGTCGCCGCGAACAAGATCGCCGACGACATCAACGTCGAAGCCAAGAAGAAGATCATGGCCTCGGGCAAGACCGAGATCGTCTCCCTTTCGAAGGAACAATTGGCCGAATGGCGCAAGGCCATGATGCCG
>CAZDFF010000056.1:0-15989 GCA_964504425.1 uncultured Hyphomicrobiales bacterium | reverse complement strand
GCCCAGGCTTCTGGAAAAGACCCTGGAGGCGGGCAAGCGCGCGGTGGTGATCGCCGGGTCGGACGACCGCGTGGAAATGCTGAACGGCCTGTTGTGGACCTACGATCCGGATTCCTGGCTGCCGCACGGCAATGCCAAGGACGGCGAGGCCGCCGACCAGCCGGTATGGCTGACGACCAAGGACGAAAATCCGAACGGCGCGCAGTTCCTGTTCCTGGCCGACGGCGCGACGTCGGCGAGCCTGGCGTCGTTCGAGCGTTGCTTCGATCTGTTCGACGGCAACGACGAGGCGCAACTGGCGGCCGCGCGCGAACGCTGGAAGGTCTACAAGGACGCCGGCCACGCGCTGGCCTATTGGCAGCAGACCGAAACCGGCTGGAAGAAGAAGGATTAGGCGCGGTCCTTGCGCGCCAGCGGCCAGGCCAGCAGCGCGCCCAAGGCCGCCAGCGCCGTCATCCAATAAAACGCATTCGCGCCCTGGGCGCCGTAAAGCGGCCCGGTGAACAGCAGCGCCACGCCCAAGCCCAAGCCCATCACGATCGACGAATAGAGACTCTGCGCCGAAGCCGACAGCGCGGGCGGCACGGTTCGCGCGATCAGGTGGATCGCGCCCAGGTGCGCGGCGGCGAAGGTCAGCGCGTGCAGCGTCTGCACGACAAGCAGGAGCCCGAGTTCGGTGCCCATGGCGGTGCCGGTCCAGCGCACGATGCCGCTGAGGCCCGCGAGCACGATCAGGCCGCCCGCGCCGAACCGTTTCACCAGCCGGGTGCCGAAGGCGAACAGCAGCACTTCGACGATCACGCTTTCGCCCCACAGCATGCCGATGACGGCTTCCGAATGGCCGGCGGTCCGCCAGTGAATCGTGCCGAAGGAATAGTAGACCGCGTGGCTGGTCTGCACGCAGGTGGCCGACAGCAGCACCAGGACGAAGCGCTTTTCCTTCATCAGTTCCAATATGGCGAAGCGGCCGCGCTCGACCTGCGGCGCGCGGCTGTCGGGCAGAAGCGCGCACGACAGCACGGCGAGCGCGAGCGCCGGCAGCACCAGCCACGGCAGCGTATCCGAACTGCGGCCGGAGAGGACGAGCCCGGCCAGCACGGCGCCGCCGATGAAGGATGCCGAGCCCCACATGCGGACGCGGCCGTAATCGAGCTTCTGCGCCTCCGCCGTCATCATGGTCAGGCTTTCGGCCAGCGGCATGATCGGCGACCAGCAGGCGAAGAACACCACGGTCATGACCAGGATCGACCAGAACCTGGCGACTTCGGTGAAGGTGAAGAAGGCGATGGAGGCGACAACGACCAGCAGCAGCATGATCCGCCGGCGTTCGCCGCTTTTATCGGCGAAATGGGCGACGATGGGGTTGGCGATCACCTTGATGCCGACGCCGGCCGCCACGACGAAGCCGATGGCGGTCGAATCCAGGCCCTTGCCGGCCAGCCACGCCGGCCAGAACGGCATGTGGATGCCGATCACGGCGAAGGCGGCGAAGTAATAGAAGCCGAGGCGGATCGGGGCAGTGAGCATGGCTCTTGCTATCCCGCCGGGCCCGCCGCGTCTATAGTGCCGCCCGGATTTTTCGACCGGGAGGGACGGACGACATGAAGATCGCAATTTTCGGCGCCGGTGGGGTCGGCGGCTATTTCGGCGCCAAGCTGGCGGCCTCGGGCGCGGACGTGGCGTTCGTGGCGCGCGGCGCCCATCTGGCGGCGATGCGCGCCGACGGCCTGAAAGTCGAAAGCGCGCTCGGCAACCTGCGGGTCCATCCGGTGCGCGCGGTCGACGATCCGGCGGCGTTGGGGCCGGTCGACGCGGTGCTGATGACGGTGAAGCTTTACGATCTGGAGGCCGCAGCCGAAGCGGCTAGGCCCCTGGTCGGGCCCAAGACCGTGATCGTCGGCTTCCAGAACGGGGTCGAGGCCGCCGACGTGCTGGCGGCCCGCTTCGGCAAGGACGCGGTCGCGGGCGGCATCGTCTACATCATGGCCGAGATCGCCAAGCCCGGCACCATCGGGCACATGGGCACCATGGCCAAGATGATCCTCGGCCCATTGCCCGATACCCGGCGCGACAATTTGACGGGATTGATCGATGTCTGCCGCAAGGCCGGGTTCGATTTCGAGGAAAGCGCCGATGTCCGCATCGGCATCTGGTCGAAGCTGGCCGTGCTGGCGCCGCTCAGCGGGATGACGACGCTGACCCGTCTGACCATCGGCCCGTTGCGCGACAACGCCGAAACGCGGGCCCTGCTGAAGGCGGCGGCGGCCGAGGTCGCGGCGGTGGCGCGGGCGCGTGGCGTGCCGCTGCCGTCCGATGCTGCCGACGCGGCATTGGCCAAGCTGGATACCTTTCCGGCGCAGATGGGATCTTCCATGCTGCACGACATACAGCGCGGCGCACGCCTCGAATTGAAATGGCTGTCGGGCGCGGTCGCCAGGCTGGGGCAGGCGGCGGGCGTGGCGACGCCGGTACATGCGTTCATCGCGTCTGCCTTGGCGCCCTACGCGGACGGCACGCCGAAGGGTTAGGCCCGGCCTTCCGCCAGATCGGCCAAGTAGCGGAGCCCCTCGATGGCGCGGCTGCCGTACCAGGAGACGAGTTCGCCGTCGACTGTGCGGAATTTTGCCGCGTGTGCTGGGAAGCGTTCGGCCAATTCCGCGACGTGGCGATCCTTGAACGGGAACGGCTCGCTCGACAGCAGGACCACGTCGGCCTGACTTAACAGGGCTTCGTCGAGAGCGATTTCCGGATAGCGCCGCTTGGGATCGTGCCCCATCGTCTGCCAGCGGATGCGTGCCAGCATGCGCGCGATGTAGGTGTCCGCCGACACGGTCATCCACGGATCCTTCCAGATCAGGTAGAGGACGTTTCGGTTCGGCAGCGTTGCCGCGCGGCGCTCGACGTCGGCGAGTGCGCCTTCGAATTGCGCGACCAAGGCTTCGGCTTCGGCGGCGCGGCCGAAGATCGCGCCGAGCATCCGATAGAGCGGCACGTTGTCCTCGACCTCGATGGGATGGGTGACGACGATTTCGGCGCCGGTCGCGGCGATCTCCTCGACCATGCCTTTCGGGTTTTCATCGACGTTGACGACGACATGGGTGGGCTTCGCCGCCTTCAGCTTTTTGAAATCGATTCGCTTGGTGCCGCCCAGGCTTTTCACCTTCCTGACGGCCGGCTTCGGGTGGATGCAGAAGGCGGTGCGCCCGACGACGTTGCCGCCGAGGCCCAGCGAGAACAGCAACTCGGTGACGCTCGGCACTAATGAGACGATGCGCGCGTCCGGTCCGGCCGGCTTATGGCGGCTGCCGACGGCATCGATCGGGTTCGGGGCGGATCGGACGGGCATTCGAGTCGCAAACTGTACCCAATTGATGGTAAACGATAAAACTCTAACGGAACGACGACTCTCATAGTAGACTGCGCGCGGGGAAAAGCGAACTCTCGGCACTGGGCGAGACGATGTTCGTCAGGGAACTGGTTCGATGCCGGCTGTGCCGGCAATTGTCGTTGACCGTGTTCGTCGTCGGGATGGCGGTCGCGGCGCCGGTGCTCGTTTACACGGCCCAGAATTTGCGCGGCGAGCAACTCCAGTCCTTCGATCGTGAGACGGCGGCGCGCGTCGCCGGGATCGCCGGCCGCGCGGTGATGGCCGGCGCATCGGAGACACAGGGCCCCGCGCGTTTGGCGGGCGAGGTCGCCGCGATCAAGGCCGTGGTCGGCGGGCGCATCGTCGACGGCACCGGTGCGGTTTTGCACGAATTCGGCGAAAAAACAGAAAGCGGACTGACGTTTCGCGCAGGGACCGCACCCGCCAAGGGACGCATCGTCGCCGACGGCCGCTACGAGACCGTGTGGGCGCCGGACCGAATCAACGCGCGCTGGGCGATGGTCGCGCGGCTGGACGTAAAGCCGATCGACGGCGCTTTCTTCGCCTTCGTCGAACGCGCGGCGGCGATTTCCTTCATGGTCGCGGCGCTGGCCGCCATTGCCGCGTGGTTGGTGACGACCGCGCGCGGCCGCCTGATCGTCTTGGCGCACGGCAAGGAAGGCCGGTCGGCCGATAAGGCCAGATCGGAGGAGCAGGATATCGCGAGCTTGGCGCGCATCCCCGAGGAAAGCCCCAGCCCGATGGTCCGGGTCGCGCTCGACGCCACGGTTCTCTATCGCAACAGCCCCGCCGTGCAACTGATGGATTTCTGGCGCATCGACGTCGGCGGACGGCTGCCATCGCCGTGGCGCGAAACGGTGATCGACACGATTCACGCGCGTCAGGCGATGGCGTTCGAACTGCGCTGCGGCGACAGTGTTTTCGCCTTGCTTTTCCAACCGATCGTCGAGAACGGCTACGTCAACATCTACGGCCACGACATCACCGACAGTAAGGCGACCGAGGAACGGGCGCAGCATATGACCAGCCACGACGCGCTGACGGGGCTGCCGAATCGTGCGCTGTTTCGCGACCGCCTGGAACAGACGCTGCGCCAAGCGCGCCGCGCCCGGAAGCTGGCGGCGGTTCATTTGGTCGACTTCGACCACTTCAAGGAAATCAACGACTCGCTCGGCCACACGGTCGGCGATGAATTGCTGAAAACGATGGCCGGTCGAATCAAGGACTGCGTGCGCGAGTCCGATACCGTCGCGCGGCTGGGCGCCGACGAGTTCGCCATCATCCAGGTCGATCCGACGGACGTCGACGGCGTCGCCTCGCTGGCCCAGAAGGTCATGGGCGTGATCGCGCCGCCGGTCGCGATCGGCGATCACACGCTGCATTGCTCGGCGACGGTCGGATTGACGGTTTTCCCCGACGATTCCGACGACCCCCAGGAAATTCTGCGCAACGCCGACTTGGCGCTGTTCCATGCCAAGGCCGAGGCACGCGGCACCTATCGCTTCTTCGTCGCGACGATGAACGAAACGATTCAGCGCCGCCGCGCCATCGAATCCGACCTGCGGATGGCGCTCGAACGCGAAGAGTTCATGCTTTATTACCAGCCGAAGCTGAACATCGTGACCAACCGCATTACCGGCATGGAGGCGCTGATCCGCTGGCGCCACCCGGAGCAGGGGTTTCTGTCGCCGGCCGAATTCATCCCGATCGCCGAACGATCGCGCCTGATCGTGCCGATCGGCGCCTGGGCGCTGGCGGAAGCCTGCCGCCAGGTGCGGGCTTGGCAGGACGCACGCCTGCCCGGAATCAAGGTGGCAGTCAATTTGTCGGCGGTGCAGTTCCGCGAAAAGGACCTGGTGCAGATGGTCGAAAAGACCCTGGTCGACACGGGGCTCGACTCGCGTTTCCTCGAAATCGAGATCACCGAGGGCGTCGCGATGAACAACGCGGTCGAAACCATCGACGTGTTCGACGCGCTGGCGGGGCTCGGCGTGTCGCTGTCGATCGACGATTTCGGCACCGGCTATTCGAGCCTGAGTTACCTGAAGGACTTTCCGGTGCAGCGGATCAAGATCGACAAGGCGTTCGTCGACGACATCGGCACCGACAAGAATCCCGGCGCCATCGCCAAAGCGATCACCACGCTGGGCCACAGCTTCGGCATGGAAATCACGGCGGAAGGCGTCGAAACCGAAAGCCAGCTCGACTTCCTGCAATCGCTCGATTGCGACGAAATCCAGGGTTACTTCTTCAGCCGGCCGCTGAATGCCGTGGAATGCCGGACGTTTATCGACGACTTCGACCAGACCCAGCCCGCGGTCGCGGCGGTGGCGCGCTACGCCAAGCAATTCCGACCGGCCTGACGGCCGTCACGCCTCGGCGCCGGCGTCTTCCATCGCCGCCTGGGCGGCCAGCCAGGCTTCCTCAGCCTTGCGGATCGACGCCTCGACGCGGGCCAGCGCGATTCGCGCCTCGGTGACCTTTTCGGCCGGCCCCTTGTAAATGTCGGGATCGGCCAGCCGCGCCTGGATGCGGGCCCGTTCCATTTCCAAGTTCTCGACGCGCTTTTCCGCGTCGGCGATGGCCTGGCGCAGCTGCTTGGTTTCGGCGCGGCCGCGCGCGCGGGCCTGACGGGCGGCCTTCTTGTCCACGGCCGTCCCATTGCGTTCCGCCTTTTCGGCGCGGCGGCTGGCGCGGCGCGCGTCCAGCAGCAGGCGGCGATAGTCGTCGAGGTCGCCGTCGAACGGCTTGCAATCGCCGTCGGCGACCAGCCACAGCCGGTCGGCGACCAGGTCGATCAGGTGCGCGTCGTGGCTGACCAGAACCACCGCGCCCTTGTATTCGTTCAGCGCCTGGACCAGCGCCTCGCGAGCGTCGACGTCGAGGTGGTTGGTCGGTTCGTCGAGCAGCAGCACGCCCGGCGTCTCGATGCTCATCAGCGCGAACAGCAGCCGGGCCTTTTCGCCGCCCGACAGCTTTTCGGCGGGAATGTCGGCTTTCTCGCCCTCGAACCCGAAACGGCCGAGATGCGCGCGCAGCCGCGGTTCGACCATCTTCGGCGCGATTTCGCTCAGGTGCTGGTAGGCGTTGCGCCCGGCGTCCAGTTCGTCGGTCTGATGCTGCGCGAAATAGCCGACGCGCAGCTTGGACGGTGTCACGATGCGCCCGGCTTGCGGCTTCAGTCGGCCGGCGAGCGCCTTCATCAGGGTCGACTTGCCATTGCCGTTGGCGCCGATCAGTGCGATCCGGTCGTCCGGGTCGATGCGGATGTCGAGCTTGGCGAAAACCGGCTTCTCGGGATCGTAGCCGAGGCGCACCTCGTCCAGCACCATCAAAGGCGGCGCCATGACTTCGGGTTCGGGGAAATGGAACGTCGGCGTCCGGCTTTCGAGCACGGTGGCGATCGGTTCCATGCGCGCCAGCATCTTGAGGCGGCTTTGCGCCTGGCGCGCCTTGGTCGCCTTGGCGCGGAAGCGGTCGACGAACGATTGGATGTGGCGCCGCTCGGCTTCCTGGCGGTCGCGCAGGCGGCCCTGCGCGGTCAGGCGTTCGCGCCGCACCCGCTCGAACCGGTCGTAGCCGCCCGGGTAGCGGTTCAGCTTGGTGCCTTCCAGATGCACGATTTCGTCGACTGCGCGGTTCAGCAACTGACGGTCGTGGCTGATCAGCAGCAGGGTGCCGCGCCAAGTCGCGAGATGGCCTTCGAGCCAAAGCGCGGCTTCGAGATCGAGGTGGTTGGTCGGTTCGTCCAGCAGCAGGATGTCGGGGTGGCGGAACAGCGCCGCCGCCAGCGCGACGCGCATGCGCCAGCCGCCCGAGAACGCCGTGCAGGGCTGTTTCTGCGCGTCCTCGTCGAATCCGAGGCCGGCCAGGATCGCGGCGGCGCGCGCGGGCGCGGTATGGGCGCCGATGTCGGCGAGGCGGGTGTGAATCTCGGCGATCCGATCCGGGGATTCCTCGGTTTCGGCGGCGGCGAGCAGACGGGCGCGTTCGGTGTCGGCGTCGAGCACGGTCTCGATCAGGCTGCGGGTGCCGCCGGGCGCTTCCTGGGCGACGCGCCCGATGGAGGCGCCGAGCGGCGTCGAGATGGTGCCGCCGTCGGGATGGACTTCGTCCAGGATGAGACGGAACAGCGTCGATTTGCCCGACCCGTTGGGCCCGACGATGCCGGCCTTGTGGCCGGCGGGGACGGCCATGGTGGCGCCGTCGAACAGAACCCGGCCGCCGATCCGGTAGGTTAGGTCGTTAATGTGCAGCATGGCGCGGGGACATAGCACGGCCGGCCCGGCATGCAAACCTTGGGTACGATGGCATCGGGCTCATGACCCGGGTTGCCAGCCGGGGCCGGAGGGACTATAACGCGCGGCCTTCGGGAACGGCCTTCGCCGTGCCCCTTTCGTGTTAACAATTAAAGGGTTATCTCGGCCATGGCTTTGGAACGCACGCTGTCGATCATCAAACCGGACGCGACTCGGCGCAGCCTCACCGGCAAGATCAATGCGCGATTCGAGGAGGCCGGACTGCGCATCGTCGCGCAAAAGCGCATCTGGATGACCCGCAAGCAGGCCGAAGGCTTCTATGCGGTGCACGCGGAACGCGCCTTTTTCAACGATCTGTGCGCGTTCATGTCGTCCGGCCCGGTCGTCGTCCAGGTTTTGGAAGGCGAGGGCGCGGTCGCGGCCAATCGCAAGATCATGGGGGCCACCAACCCGGCCAACGCGGACGCCGGCACGATCCGCAAGGACTTCGCCGAAAGCATCGAGGCCAACTCGGTGCACGGTTCGGACTCGCCCGAAAACGCGGCGATCGAAATTTCCTACTTCTTCGCTCAGACCGAAATCGTTGGCTGACCGGTCGTCCGCCGGCGTCGACCGTCCATCCCCGCGCCGCCGCTCCCCGAATAAAGGGGCGGCGGCTTTTTCACGTTCATGTGTGCAATTGCAAATCATTATTGACACCTTCGACGGCACAAGCTAAGACCCGGGAATGCGACCTATTCGCATTTATGCATTTCGCGGGGAGGGGTCTTCGCGATGGATTTAAGGAGCGAGGGAATAATGAGGACGCGTAACATGTCGAAGTCGGGACTTTGGGCACTGTCGCTGGCGACGGTGACGTTCGTCGCCGGCACGGCGGGCGCCGCGGAGATCAACGTCTATTCGTCGCGGCACTACCAGACCGACGAAAAGCTCTACAGCGATTTCACCAAGCAGACCGGCATCAAGATCAACCGCATCGAGGGCAGCGGCGACAAGCTGATCGCGCGCCTCAAGAGCGAAGGCAAGAACAGCCCGGCCGACGTCTTGATCACAGTCGACGCCGGCAACCTGTGGCGCGCCGACAAGGAAGGCCTGTTCCAGGGAATCAAATCGGACACGATCGAAAAGCGCGTGCCGGCCAACCTGCGCCATCCGAAAGGCCATTGGGTCGGATTTTCGACCCGCGCGCGCCTGATCTTTGTCGACAAGACCAAGGTAAAGCCGGGCGCGATCAAGTCCTACGAGGATCTCGCCGATCCGAAATGGAAGGGCAAGGTCTGCATCCGTTCGTCGTCGAACATGTACAATCTGTCGCTGATGGGGTCGTTGATCGCGCATCACGGCGAAGCCAAGGCCGAATCCTGGGCCAAGGGCGTGGTCGCCAATTTCGCGCGCCAGCCCAAGGGCGGCGACACCGACCAGATCAAGGCCATCGCCGCCGGCGAATGCGAAATCGCCGTTGCCAACTCCTATTACTTCATCCGGCTGGTGAAGTCGTCGAAGGACGCGGACAAGAAGGTCGTTGCCAAGGTCAACACGATCTTCCCCAATCAGGAAAACCGCGGCACCCACATCAACATCTCGGGCGCCGGCGTCCTGAAGAACGCGCCGCACAAGGCCGAGGCGGTCAAGTTCCTGGAATATCTGACCAGCCCGTCGGCGCAGGAATACTTCGCGTCCGGCAACAACGAGTATCCGGCGGTCGCGGGCGTCAAGATCGATCCGGCGCTGGCCGCGCTCGGCGATTTCAAGGCCGACAAGGTCAACGTCGCCGTCTACGGCGAGAACCAGCCGACGGCGCAAAAGGTCTACGATCGCGCCGGCTGGAAGTAAATTTCGGGGGGGTCCACCGGGCACGCGTCTCCTGCCTGGAAAGACCTGGAAAATCCCCGCCCGGGCGACCGGGCGGGGATTTTCTATTGTGCCGTATCCTTGGCGCGCGACTTGGCGATGGCCCGCGACATCGCGACGATCGGCAGCAGCGCGACGGCGACGATGCCCAGCGAGGCCGTCGAGGCCTCGGTCAGCCGCTCGTCGGCGGCCAGATTGAAGGCCTGCACCGCCAGGGTGTCGAAATTGAACGGCCGCAGCAGCAGCGTCGCCGGCAGTTCCTTCATGACGTCGACGAAGACGATCAATCCGGCGGTGATGAGACTCGGCCACATGATCGGCGCATGAACGCGCAGCAGCGTGCGGCCCGGGCCGGAACCCAACGTCCGCGCGGCGGCGTCCATGTTGGGCGTGATCTTGGCGAGGCTGGCGTCGACCGTTTGCAGCGCGACGGCGAGATAGCGGACCAGATAGGCGAACACCAACCCCGTGATTCCGCCGGTCAGCAGCAGGCCGGTCGAAATGCCGAAGGTCTTGCGCATCCAGGCGTCGAGCGTGTTGTCGAACAGGCCGAACGGGATCAGCACGCCGATCGCGATCACGGAACCGGGCACCGCGTATCCCATGCCCGCGAGCCGGCCGATGGCGGCGCTGAAGGCGCCCGGTCGCAGGCGCATGGCGTAAGCGAGCAGAATAGCGATCATCACGGCGACGATTGCGGTGACGCCGGAAAGAATGAAGCTGTTGCCGACCAGCATGAAATAGCGCGGGCCGAATTCGGCGTCGCCGTCGATGAACGCCATGCGCAGCAGCACGACGCTGGGCAGCAGGAAGCCGAAGAAAAGCGGCACGACGCAGGCGAAAATCGCCAGGCCGGCGCGCAATCCGGTCAGGCGATAGCCCGGCAGAGCCTTGAAGCGGCCGCGCGTCTGGTGATAGCGCGCCTGGCCGCGGCTCCAGCGTTCGGCGGCGATCAGCACGACGGCGAATCCGAGAAGCGCCGTCGACAGCTGCGCCGCCGCCGTCGGATCGCCGAACGAAAACCACGTCCGGTAGATGCCCGTGGTGAACGTCGGCACCCCGAAATAGGCGACGGTGCCGAAGTCGGCGAGGGTTTCCATCAACGCCAGTGACATGCCGGCGATGATCGCGGGCCGGGCCAGCGGCACGGCGACGCGGAAAAACGCCGACCACGGCGTGCAGCCGAGCATGCGGCTGGTTTCCAAGACGCTGACCGACTGTTCCAGGAACGCCGCGCGTGCCAACAGGTAGACGTAGGGATAAAGCACCATGACGAACATGCCGATGGCGCCGGGCAGCGAGCGCACCTCGGGGAACCAATAGTCCTTGACGGTCCAGCCGGTGAGGTCGCGGATCGCGGTCTGTACCGGCCCGGCCGCTTGCAGGAAATCCGTGTAGGCGTAGGCCAGGACGTAGGCCGGCACGGCCAACGGCAGCACCAGCGCCCATTCGAGCAGGCGGCGGCCGGGGAAGCGGCACATGGAAACCATCCAGGCCGCCGGCACGCCGATGGCGACGACGCCAATGCCGGTGCCGATCGCCAGCAACAGGGTGTTGATGACGTAGGAGGCCAGCACCGTGTCGACCAGATGCCGCCAGGTGCCCTTGTCGGGCAGGAAGACGTGCAGGCAGACGGTCAAAATCGGCAACAGCAGTACGACCGTGACCGCCCCTGAGGCCACCAGCAGGGGCGAGGGGCGCCCTCGGCGCCGCGCGACAGGCGCGGCCAGTGGTTGCGTGTCGGCGGCTTGCATGGGTCGGCGTTGCCTCGGGTATCGCGAGCGATTCTCAACGGCTACCGATAGCCTGTCCGCGCCGGGCGATCAACGGCGGGACGCGGCCGGGATCACGGCATCGGGTTGACCAGGGTGCCTTTGGGCGGGATCCAGCCGTCGATCGTGGCCCGCTCGCCGTCGACCTTGACCCGGCCCTCGGCGATCAGGCGCACGGCCAATGGATAAATGCGATGTTCCTCGGCCAGCACGCGGGCGGCCAGCGCGTCGGCGGTGTCGTGCGGATGCACCGGAACGGCCGCCTGCACGAGGATCGGGCCTTCGTCCATCGCCGGGCGGACGAAATGCACCGTGCAGCCGGAAAAGCGCGCGCCGTCCGCGACGGCCCGCTCGTGCACGTGCAGGCCCTTGTAGGCCGGCAGCAGCGACGGATGGATATTGATCAGCCGATTTTTCCAATGGGCGACGAATTCGTCGCTGAGAAGCCGCATGAACCCGGCAAGACAGACCAGCGACGCGCCCGCGCTTTCGATGGCGCGGGTCATGTCGGCGTCGAACGATTTGCGGTCCGGATAATTCTTGTGCTGGAACACGGCGGTCGCGATCTTCGCCTTGCGGGCGCGTTCCAGGGCAAAGGCTTCGGCGACGTTCGACAGCACCAGGACGATTTCGGCGGGATATTTTGGATCGGCCTGGGCGTCGATCAGCGATTGCAGATTGCTGCCCCGTCCCGAAACCAGGACCGCGAGGCGCAGCCGCCCGGTCATCGCGGCCAGTCCTCGGTGACGCCTTCGAGATTCACGTAGGGCTCTTTGTCGCCGGCGACGATCTCGCCGATTCGGCGCACGTCCTCGCCGGCGTCGGACAGCACCTTGGCGACGGCGTCGGCGCGGGCCGGATCGACGACGACGGCCATGCCGATGCCGCAGTTGAAGGTACGGGCCATTTCGCGGGCGGCGACGTCGCCGGTGCGCTTCAGCCAGCCGAACACCGCGGGCGGCGTCCAGGCGCGGGCGTCGATGCGTGCCGCCAGTCCTTCGGGGATCACGCGCGGCACGTTTTCGACGATGCCGCCGCCGGTGATATGCGCGAGGCCCTTCACGCCGCCGGCGCGGATCGCCTTGAGGCAGCTTTTGACGTAGATGCGCGTCGGCGCCAGCAGCGCGCGGCCGAGCGAGACGCCGGCCTGGAACGGCGCCTCGGCGGCGAGATCGAGTCCGCTCTTGTCGACGATGCGGCGGACCAGCGAATAGCCGTTGGAATGCACGCCGGAGGACGCAAGACCCAATATCGCATCGCCGACGCGGATGGTTTTTCCGGTCAGCAGGTCGGTCCGTTCGACGGCGCCCACGGAAAAACCGGCAAGATCGAAATCGCCTTCGGCGTAAAGACCCGGCATTTCCGCCGTCTCGCCGCCGATCAGGGCGCAGCCGGCCTGGCGGCAGCCTTCGGCGATGCCGGAAACGATTTGCGTGCCGTCGGCGACGTCCAGCTTTCCGGTCGCGTAATAATCGAGGAAGAAAAGGGGTTCGGCGCCCTGCACGACGATGTCGTTGACGCACATGGCGACCAGATCGATACCGATGGTGTCGAATACCCGGGCGCCGATCGCCAGTTTCAGCTTGGTGCCGACCCCGTCGGTGCCGGACACCAGAATCGGGTCCTTGAATCCGGCCGCCCTGAGGTCGAACAGACCGCCGAACCCGCCGAGATCGGTATCGCCGCCGGGGCGCCGGGTCGAGCGCGCGAGCGGCTTGATGGCCTCCACCAGGGCGTCCCCGGCGTCGATGTCGACGCCGGCGTCCTTGTAGCTGAGGCCGCTCGGACCTTGGCGTTCGCTAATGCCTTCCTCCCGGGATGACCTGTGCTAGACTGGTCCGAAGCATGCTCCAGAACCCTTGAGAACGGCGAAGATAATCTATCCAGGGCGGTTTGCAATGTTGGATCGACGCCGGTTCCACCGGACGCGGCCGGCGGCCGCGACGTTAGCCGCAACCTTGATTTTCGGGATTTTCCTGGCGTTTGCCGCGTTGCTTTGGTGCGCGCCGGCCTGGGCCCGGGACGAGGTTTTCACGGTTGCCGGCGTCGCCGTCGACGTGACCGCGGAGAACGCCGCCAAGGCTCGCGAAAGGGCCCTGGCGGATGGGGCGAAAGCGGCGTTCCGGCGGCTGCTCGAACGCCTGACGCTGCTGTCCGACCGCGGCCGGCTGCCCAACCTGCCCAGCGGCGAAATCGATGCGTTGGTGCAGGACCTTTCCGTCGCCAACGAAAAGACGTCGGCGGTGCGCTATCTCGCCGACTTGACGTTCCGCTTCAAGCCGGACGCGGTGCGCAAGCGCCTCGACGACCTGGCCCTGCCGTACGCGGAAACGCCGAGCAAGCCGGTTCTCGTTCTGCCGGTCTATCGTTCGGCCGGCGCGCTTCTGTTGTGGGACGATCCGAACCCGTGGCGCCAGGCCTGGTCGAAGGTCGATCCCAAGGAAGGGCTGGTGCCGTTGATCATGCCGATCGGCGATCTGACCGACGTTGCCGCGATCGGCGCCGAACAGGCCGCCGCCGGCGATGAACAGAGATTGGGCGCCATCGCTAAGCGGTACAATGCGGGCGATACCATGGTCGTGCTGGCCGCGCTTTCGCTCGATGCCGCAACCACGCTGCCCGCGATGCAGATTTCGGTCACCCGTTACGGGAGCGGCGCGGGAACCGGCGAGGCCGAATTCAATTTCATCGCGGCTTCGGGCGAGGGCGTCGACGGCCTGCTGACCCGCGCCGCCGTCCAGGTCGCCACATTCGTCGAGGACGCCTGGAAGCACGAGAACCTGATTCAAATGCGAAGGCCGGGCGCGCTTGTCGTCCGCGTGCCGATTGCGGCGCTGTCCGAATGGTTGACCGTGCGCGACCGGCTGGGCGGCGTGGCCGTCGTCAGGCGAACCGACCTGATGTTGCTGTCGAAACGCGAAGCGCGCGTCAATTTGCATTTCATCGGCGACGCCGATCAACTGATACTGGCCCTGAAGCAGGCCGATCTGAACTTGGCGCGCGTCGGCGAGGAGTGGGAACTGACGCTCCCGGGATCGAAACCGAGAGGTTAGCGCGCTTGAACCTCCCCAACTTGATATCGCTGGCGCGTCTTTTCGCCGTGCCGCTGATCGTTTGGCTGATCCTGCGCGAGAAATGGCAGATCGCGTTCTGGCTGTTCGTTGCCGCCGGAATCAGCGACGCCGTCGACGGATTCATCGCCAAGCGATTCGGCACATCGACCGTGCTCGGCAGTTTTCTCGATCCGTTGGCCGACAAGGCATTGATCGTCGCGATCTACGTGACGCTCGGCTACAAGGAACACCTTGTCCTGTGGCTGGTCATCATGGTCGTGTTCCGCGACCTTGTGATCATCGGCGGGGCGCTGCTGTTCCACGCGATCACGCAAACGCTCGAAATGGCGCCGTTGATGATCAGCAAGGTGAACACGGTGGCGCAGATCGTGCTCGCGGCCGTCGTCCTCGGCACGGATGGATTCGCCATCGACGTGGGCGTGTTCCGCGATCTTTTGATCTATCTGGTCGCCATCACCACGTTCGCGTCGGGGGCGGCATACGTCGTGACCTGGTCCCGCATGGCGTCGGCAATCGAGGAGGGCAAATCCCCGTGAACAGGCGTTTGGCCAACATCCTGCTGATTTTCGCCGTTTTCGGCATTCTTCTGTACTTGCTGAAAAGCGTGCTGCTGCCGTTCGTCGCCGGCATCCTGGTCGCCTATTTCCTCGATCCGCTGGCCGACCGGCTGGAACGGGCCGGCTGCTCGCGCACCCTGGCGACCACGATCATCACGGCGGGATTTTTCCTCGCCGTCGGGCTTGGCGTCGTCGTCATTTTCCCACTGTTGCAAGACCAGATCGTCGGCTTGGCGCATCGCATGCCCGCCGTGATCGACGCCGTGCGCGAACGCGCCCAACCGCTCATCGAACGGCTACATACGCAATTGACCGACGAACAGGTCGCGAAGCTCAAGGATGCCGCCGGCGGCTATGCCGGCGAAGCGGTGAAATGGGTGACGCAGTTCGTGAAAGGCCTGCTGTCCGGCGGCGTCGCGGTTTTCCAACTCATCTCGCTGCTGATCATCACGCCGCTGGTGTCGTTCTACCTTCTGCGCGACTGGGACCGCATCGTCGAGCGGTTCGATACGCTGCTGCCGCGCGACATGGCGCCGACGATCCGCGAGCAGATGGCGGCCATCGATACCACCGTTGCCGGATGGGTGCGCGGACAGGCGACAGTGTGTCTGATCCTGGGCATCTGGTACGGCCTGGGCCTTACCGCCGTGGGCCTGGAGTTCGGCTTGGTCGTGGGATTCCTCACGGGGCTTATTTCGTTCATTCCGTATTTCGGCTGCGGCATCGGTCTCGTCATTGCGCTCGGCATCGCGCTGGCTCAATTCGGAATCGGCGCCAAGATCGTCATGGTCGTGGGTGTCTTCGTGGTCGGCCAGATCGTCGAGGGCTATTTCCTGACGCCGCGCCTGGTCGGCGAGAAGGTGGGCCTGCATCCGGTCTGGGTCATCTTCGCGTTGTTCGCGGGCGGCGCGTTGTTCGGGTTCACCGGCGTCCTTTTGGCCGTGCCGGTGGCGGCGGTGATCGGCGTGCTGATCCGCTTCGCCATTTCCCGCTACAAGGAAAGCGAACTCTACCGCGGCGACGATATCGGGGGCGGAGCGGGGTGAAGCCGAGGCAGCTTCCGCTCGGTTTTCCGCAGCGGCCGGCGC
>CAZDFF010000055.1:0-16088 GCA_964504425.1 uncultured Hyphomicrobiales bacterium | reverse complement strand
CGCGCGCGCGGGATTGCCGGGCGATCTCAGCGGCCCCCGCAACACGCCCGACGACGTCGCGGGCGCCGCCGGCACCATCGGTTACGAAATCCTGACGTCCCTGGGCCGGCGTTACCACCGCGTCTACGCCGGCGCTACGGCGTGACGGCAGGCAGCATGAATTTCCTGCAACCGATCGGCCGCGTCATTCTCGGCTTCCTGGCGACCGCCGGACGGCTTTCCATGTTCACCATCGACGCCGTCGGCCATTGCGTCCGACCGCCCTTCTATCCGCGCATGATCCTGCGCCAGATGATCGAGATCGGCTATTTCTCGCTGCCGGTCGTCGGCCTGACCGCTATCTTCACCGGCATGGTGCTGGCGCTGCAAAGCTATACCGGATTCGCGCGCTTCTCGGCCGAAGGCGCGATCGCCAACGTGGTCGTCGTCGCCATCACCCGCGAACTCGGCCCCGTACTGGCAGGTCTGATGGTCGCCGGGCGCGTCGGCGCGGCGATGGCCGCGGAAATCGGTACCATGCGCGTGACCGAACAGGTCGACGCGCTCACCACTCTTTCGACCAATCCGATGAAATACCTGGTGGCGCCGCGCTTGATCGCCGGCGTCGCCATGCTGCCGCTGCTGGTCCTCATCGCCGATATCATCGGCGTGCTGGGCGGCTTCATCGTCGCCTCCTACAAGCTGGGCTTCAACCCGTCCAACTACCTGCAGAGCACCTGGGATTTCATGGTCGCGGAGGACGTGGTTTCGGGCCTGGTGAAGGCTTCCGTGTTCGGCTTCATCGTCACCCTGATGGGCTGCTACCACGGCTATCATTCGCGTGGCGGCGCCCAAGGCGTCGGCGCGGCGACCACCAACGCGGTCGTCACCGCCTCAATCCTGATTCTCTGCTTCGACTATGTCCTGACCGAAATGTTCTTCGCCGGAAAATGACCGACACCCCGAAAATCCGCATCCGTAATTTGAAGAAATCTTTCGGTTCGAAGGTGGTGCTGAGCGGCGTCGACTTGGACGTGGGCGTGGGCGAATCCCTGGTCGTGATCGGCGGTTCAGGCACCGGCAAATCGGTCCTGATCAAGTGCGTGTTGGGCCTCCTGCCGCCGGATCGCGGCAGCAGCATCGAGGTCGACGGCGAACAGGTGGTCGGCATCCCGTCAAGAGATAGGGAACGCATCAACAAGAAGTTCGGCATGCTGTTCCAGGGTGCGGCCCTGTTCGACAGCCTGCCGGTCTGGGAGAACGTGTCCTTCGGACTTCTGGCGCAGAAGCGCGTCAACCGCGACGAAGCGAAGAAAATCGCCGTCACCAAACTGGCCCAGGTCGGACTCGGACCCGAAGTCGGCGATCTTTACCCCGCCGAGCTTTCGGGCGGCATGCTGAAACGCGTGGCGCTGGCGCGGGCCATCGCCGCCGACCCGGAAATCATCTTCTTCGACGAGCCGACGACCGGCCTCGACCCGATCATGGCCGACGTCATCAACGACCTGATCGTGAAGACGACCCGCGAGGTCGGCGCCACCGCCCTTTCCATCACCCACGACATGGCCAGCGCGCGCAAGATCGCCAATCGCATCGCCATGCTTTATCAAGGCAAGATCGTCTGGGCCGGCCCCGCCGACACGGTGAACGCGTCCGGTAATGAATACGTCGACCAATTCGTCCATGGCCGCGCCGACGGCCCAATCAAGATGGCCGTCCGCGCCTAGCGCGAACAAAGGAGCCCCGTGGCCCGCACCGCCGCCACGTTCGTCTGCCAGGAATGCGGCGCCGTCCACCCAAAATGGGCCGGACGGTGCGATGCCTGCGGCGCCTGGAACACCCTGGTCGAGGAAATCGCCGCCGAGATTCAGCCGAAAGGTCTCGGCAGTCGCAAAGGCAAGCGCGTTTCCTTCGTGCCCCTGAGCGGCGAGGCCAAACCCGCGCCCCGGCGCGTCACCGGCATCGCCGAATTCGACCGGGTTTTGGGCGGCGGCATGGTGCCGGGCTCGGCGCTGCTCGTCGGCGGCGACCCGGGCATCGGCAAATCCACCTTGCTATTGCAGGTCGCCGCGATGGCGGCCAAGGGCGGTGCCGGCGCCGCCTACATCTCGGGCGAGGAAGCCGTCGATCAGGTACGCATGCGGGCCGAGCGGCTGGGCCTCCTCTCCGCCCCCGTGAAGCTCGCCGCCGCGACGTCGATCCGCGACATCGTCGCCACCCTGGAAGGCCAGGACGCGCCCGACGTCGTGGTCGTCGATTCGATCCAGACCATGTTCATCGACTCGCTCGAGTCCGCGCCCGGCACCGTCGCGCAGGTGCGGGCCTCGGCGCAGGAACTGATCCGGCTCGCCAAGCGGCGCGGTTTCACCGTGCTGCTGGTGGGCCACGTCACCAAGGAAGGCACCATCGCCGGCCCCCGCGTGCTGGAGCACATGGTCGACACGGTCTTGTATTTCGAGGGCGAACGCAGTCATCACTTCAGGATTCTCCGTGCCGTCAAGAACCGCTTCGGCCCGGCCGACGAGATCGGCGTTTTCGAGATGACCGGCGGCGGCCTGGCCGAGGTCGCGAATCCCTCCACTCTTTTCCTCTCCGATCGCGAGGGCGACGTCAGCGGCGCCGCCGTGTTCGCCGGGATGGAAGGCAGCCGGCCGATGCTGGTCGAAATTCAGTCGCTGTTGGCGCCGTCGGTCCTGGGGACGCCGCGCCGTGCCGTGGTCGGATGGGATTCCGGCCGGTTGGCCATGGTGATGGCGGTTTTGGAGGCTCGGTGCGGCCTTGCACTGGCCGGTTCGGACGTGTATCTCAACGTCGCTGGCGGACTGAAAATCGGCGAGCCGGCAGCCGACCTGGCGGTCGCGGCGGCCCTGGCGTCCTCCCTTTCGGGGATTCCCGTTCCGGAACGCACCGTCGTCTTCGGCGAAATCGGCCTCTCCGGCGAGGTGCGCCCCGTGGCCCACACCGATCAACGCTTAAAAGAAGCCGCGAAACTGGGTTTTCGTCGCGCCCTGATGCCGATTCGGCGCGGCGCCAAGGGCGGAACCGGCGTCGCCGGCATCGAAACCGACGAAATCGGCCATGTGACCGAACTGGCCGCCCGTTTCCGCCGTCAAGCGGGCGCCCGCCATGGATAGCCTGCCGATCAATATATTGGACATCGCCGTCGGCGCGGTACTGATCGTGTCGGCCTTTTTCGCGTTCGCGCGCGGTCTCGCTCACGAACTGTTCGCGGTCGCGGGCTGGATCGGCGCGATTCTCGCCACTATATATGGCTTCCCCTACGCCAAGCCCTACGCGCGGCAAATCATCGCCATGCCGCTGGCGGCCGACCTCGCGGCCGGCGTGGTCATATTCATTCTGACGCTGATCGTGCTTTCGGTGTTCACGCGGATGATTTCGAAACGGGTCCAGGACAGCGCCTTGAACGCGGTCGACCGCTCGCTCGGTTTTCTGTTCGGGCTGGCGCGCGGCGCGATCCTGATCTGCCTCGCCTATATCGGTTACGAGATCCTGCTGCCAAAGACCGAACACCCGATATGGATGACGTCGGCCCGCAGCCTGCCCCTAATCCAGTCGGGTTCGCGGATGCTGGTGGCGATGCTGCCGGAAACGGCGGCCAAGATGGGCGTCGGCAAGGGCTCGCCCGAACCGGCACCCGGCAAGGAAAAGACCGACATCGAAAAATCCCTGAAAGGCATGTTGACGCCGACGCCGAAACGCGAGAACCAGACGCCGCCCAAAGAAGGCTACGGCGACAAGGAACGCCAGGACATGCAACGCTTGATCGACAGCACCCAGCAGGACAAACCGCCGCGATGAAACCCGCCGCCCCCCCGGCCCCGACTTCCGACGACGACGATAAGCCGCACGAGGAATGCGGCCTGTTCGGCATCTACGGCTCGCCCGATGCGGCCGCCCATGCCGCGCTCGGACTGCACGCGCTTCAGCACCGCGGCCAGGAAGCGGTCGGCATCGTCACCTACGACGGCGAGCATTTTCACAGCCACCGGGCGCTCGGCCTGGTCGGCGACAATTTCGGCGATCAGGAAGTAATGCGGCGGCTGACGGGTTCGATGGCGGTCGGCCATGTCCGCTATTCGACGACCGGCGACACGGTACTCCGCAACGTGCAGCCCCTGTTCGCCGACTTCAAGTTCGGCGGACTCGCCATCGCGCACAACGGCAACCTGACGAATGCCTACCAGTTGCGCAAACGGCTGGTCGGTCGCGGCTGCATATTCCAGTCGACCAGCGACACCGAAACCATCATCCATCTGATCGCGATCAGCGAACAGCCCCGCGTCGTCGATCGCATCGTCGACGCGTTGCGGCAGGTCGACGGCGCCTATTCGCTGGTCGCGCTCACCCGCGAGAAGCTGATCGGCGTGCGCGATCCCTACGGCGTCCGCCCGCTAGTGCTGGGACGCTTCGGCGACTCGTGGATCCTGGCATCGGAAACTTGCGCGCTCGACATCATCGATGCCGAGTTCGTGCGCGAAGTGGAACCCGGCGAAATCGTCGTCATCGACAAGACCGGGCTGCACAGCGTCAAGCCGTTCGCGCCGGCGCCGAACCGCTTCTGCATCTTCGAATACATCTACTTCGCCCGGCCCGACAGCGTGATGAACGGGCGAAGCGTCTACGAGACGCGCAAGCGAATCGGCCGCGAACTGGCGCGCGAAAGCCACGTGCCCGCCGACATTGTCGTGCCGGTGCCGGATTCCGGCGTGCCCTCGGCCATCGGCTACGCCGAACAGGCGGGCATCCCGTTCGAACTCGGCATCATCCGCAACCACTACGTCGGACGCACGTTCATCGAACCGACCGACAGCATCCGCCACCTCGGCGTGCGCCTGAAGCACAATGCCAACGCCTGGCACCTGAAGGGCAAGCGCGTGATTCTGGTCGACGATTCCATCGTGCGCGGCACCACGTCCGTGAAAATCGTCGAGATGGTCCGCAACGCCGGCGCGACCGAGGTCCACATGCGGATATCGAGTCCGCCGACGACCCATTCCTGCTTCTACGGCATCGACACGCCGGAGCGCGAAAAGCTGCTGGCGGCGCGATACGACCTCATGGGCATGGCCGGCATCATCGGCGTCGATTCGCTCGCGTTCGTGTCCATTGACGGGCTTTATCGCGCGGTCGGCGAATCCGGCCGTGACGAACGCATGCCGCAGTACTGCGACGCCTGCTTCTCGGGCGATTACCCCATTCGCCTGACCGACATGGAAGACCCCTCGCCGAAGCAGCTTTCCCTGCTGGCCGAGCAGGAATAATGACCGCACCCGCCGGGCGCCTTCACGACCGGGTCGCGCTGATTACCGGAGCTTCCCGGGGCATCGGCCGCGCCGTGGCCCGCCGCTTCGCCGAGGAAGGCGCGCACCTGATCCTGGTCGCGCGCACGGTCGGCGGCCTCGAGGAGGTCGACGACGAAATCAAGGCGCTCGGCGCCAGCGCGACCCTGGTGCCGCTCGACCTGACCGACCTGCCCGCCATCGACCGGCTGGGCGCGGCGCTGTTCGATCGGTTCGGCCGGCTCGACGTGCTGGTCGGCAACGCCGGCATGCTGGGCTCGCTGGGCCCCCTGGCGCATACCAAACCCGAAGCCTGGGACAAGGTCCTCGCCGTCAATCTGACCGCCAACTGGCGCCTGATCCGCAGCATGGATGCCCTGCTGCGCGCGTCCGACGCCGGGCGCGCCATCTTCGTCACCGACCGTGCGGGGAGTGCGCCCCGCGCCTATTGGGGCACCTATGCGATCGCCAAGGCAGCGCTCGAAACGATGGCCGGAATCTACGCCGCCGAGGTCGAGGGCACCAAGGTCCGCGTCAATCTGCTCGATCCGGGCACAACCCGCACCGCCATGCGGGCCCAGGCCTTCCCCGGCGAAGACCCTCAATCCCTGAAACCGCCGGAAGCGGTCGCCGACATCTTCGTCGAGCTGGCCCTACCCGCCTGCACGCGGAACGGCGACATCGTCAGAGCCGGCTGATACGGCCGAGGACGTTCGACTCATCGGCGTTCAATGGGCGTATCGTTTCCGTCAATGCCGTGATCTGTCGTGTCTTTTTCGTGATCGTCATTGAAAACCGAGGGGCTAGGTGTTATGGATTTTTTTCCGTACTTGCCCGAATGTGTGGCGCGCCGCGCCGATGCGGCTGGCCACGAAGGGCATTCTTCCGAATGCGAGACCACGGGCTCGGCACCCGGCCGGGCCATTGCTAGGTTTGGGAGGATTCCCCGATTTCCGCCACAGCCGTTCTTATCAACCTGATCGGTGCCGTCGTCGTGCTGCTGGGGGGCATGCGCATGGTCAGAACCGGCATCAGCCGCGCCTTCGGCAGCGACCTGCGCCACATCATCGCTAAAAGCGTTTCCAACCGGATTTCCGCGATGCTGGTCGGCATCGGCGTGACCGCGTGCCTGCAAAGCAGCACGGCAACGGCGATGATGGTCGCCTCCTTCGCCGGGCGCGGGCTGATGGCGACGGCGCCGGCGCTGGCGGTTATGCTGGGCGCGGACATCGGTACCAGCCTTGTCGCTCAAGTGCTCTCGTTCGACGTGTCGTGGCTGTCGCCGGTGTTCATCGCGGGCGGCCTGATCGTGCACAACTGGACCGAGGCCAACCGGCCCAAGCAGCTGGGCCGCGCCGCCATCGGTTTGGGCCTTGTGCTGCTGGCGCTCAAGCTGATCGTCACCGGTTCGTTGCCGGTGCGCGAGTCCGTGGTCCTGCAGGAAGTGTTGGGCGCGCTGGCCGGCGAAAAGGTTCTGGCGGTGCTGATCGCCGCGCTGTTGACCTACCTCGCGCATTCGTCGCTCGCCATCGTTCTGCTGATCATCGCGCTTGCCACCGGCGGCGTCGTGACGGTGCCCTTCGCCTTCGCCTTGGTGCTCGGCGCCAACCTGGGCGGCATGCTGCCGCCGATCACCGCGACCCTGGCCCAGGGGCCCGAGGCCCGGCGCGTTCCGGTCGGCAACGCCATTTTCAAGATCGCCGGCTGCATCGCGATCCTGCCGCTGGTCGATCAAATCGCGAAATTCAGCCCCGAGATCGCCGCCGATCCGGCACGACAGGTCGCCAACTTCCATCTGTTCTTCAATCTGGCCGTGGCCGCCTTCTTCATTTTCCTGACCGAGCCGGTCGCGAAGCTGACGACGCGTCTGTTGCCGGCGACCGCGACGTCCGACGACCCGGGCCGTCCGCGGCACCTCGATCGCGACAACATCGTCAACCCGCAGGTGGCGCTCGCCTGCGCCGCGCGCGAGACGTTGCGGATGGGCGACATCGTCGAGCAGATGCTGATCAAGAGCATTTCGGTCATCCGCACCGACGATCCTAAACTGGCCACCGAAGTCGCCAAGCTGGACGACGCGGTCGATCGTCTGCACGAACAGATCAAACTTTACGTCGCCGAAACCAGCCGCGAGATCATGGACAAGGATGAATCGCTGCGCGCCAGCGAAATCCTGACGTTCACGACGAATCTGGAACACATCGGCGACATCGTCGAAAACCTGATGGAAATGTCGGCGAAGAAGATCAAGAACAAGATGCGGTTTTCCGACGACGGCTTGGTGGAAATCACCGCGATTCACGAAGCCGTGGTTGAAAACCTCAAACTTGCATTGGGCATTTTCATGTCGGGCGACGTCAAGCTGGCGCGCCAGTTGCTGGCCGAGAAGAAACGCGTCGTGGCCATGGAACGCGCCGGCGCCGAAAGCCACATGGATCGCCTGCGCCAGGGCAGGCCGGAAAGCATCGAGACAAGCGCCCTGCACATGGACTATCTGCGCGATTTGAAGCGCATCCACTCGCATATCGTCGCGGTCGCCTATCCGGTTCTCGAACGCGCCGGAGAACTGGACAGCGTGCGCAAGGCGGCCGAGCGCGCCAAGGCGAACGAGGAATCCAGGCGCCACGAGACGACAGGCCCCGTTCCCCCCAAGAGTGCGCCGTCGACGTCGTAGACGCCGCTCCGTTCCAATTCTATTCCGACGCGACGAGGATTTGCGCCGACAGCGTCTTCAGCGCCTTGGCGATGTTGGGTTGCGGCCTGACGTCGGTCACCAGGTAGTTGAGATTTTCCAACGCCGAGACCTTGACGGGCGCCGTGCGGCTGAATTTCGTCTGATCCGCCAACAATACCGACGTCCGCGCCTGCGCCAGCATGAGCGAACGGAGCTCGGCCGCCTCGCGCGAGAAATCCATCAGCCACGGATGCGGCGACACCGCGCTGGCACCGACGAACGAAAAGTCGGCGAAATAGTTTGTCAGCATCGCCGTCGCGTCGCGACCGAACACGGCGCCTTCCATGCCCTGAAGGTCGCCGCCCAAAAGCAGCACGCGGTTCTCATTCCGGCCGGTCAGGCGCCCGGCGACGTGGATATCGTTGGTATAGACCGTCAGCCGCCGATGGGTCGCAAGCGACTCCGCCAGGCATAGCGTCGTCGTGCCGGAATCGATGATCAGCGACGCGCCGTCGGGAACCAGTTCGGCGGCCGCACGCCCGATCGCCCGTTTGCCCTCGATGTTCACGGTCATTCGCTCGGCGAACGCGGGCTCGATCGAATCTATCGAAAGGGCGCCGCCATGCGTCTTGCGCAGTCGCTTATCGGCGTCCAGCCGCGTGATGTCGCGGCGAATCGTTTCGCGCGATACCTTGAGGCGGCGATAGAGTTCCGTGACCGATACCGAACCGCGCTCGGCAACGATATCCAAGATCATGGCACGGCGCTTTTCGGCCAGCATGAAGCCCCCCTCTCCGACAACGAAATCTGCCCAACGCCGTCGACCGGCGTCAAGCCACGGGCGCCGCCCGATGCCCGAAGATGCACGATAGCGGGTCAACGTTGTGGTTTTTATGAATGTTTTGTGGAATCGTCGGGAAAATAGACCGAATGCGTGGCGGTCGGTCCAAAAATCGCTATAGAATGACTTCGATTTAGGCAATCGGGCACCGTAAGCCCGAAGCCCTCGGCTCCTCCGGGGCCGGGACTATCGAAAACCAGGGGAATAGGGAGAATATTTCCATGCGCGACTATTCGTTGCCCCGGGCGCTCAAGCGCCTCGGCATCGTGGCGGCCGGCGGCTTGATCCTCGCCGGGCTTTCCAGCCATGCATTCGCCAAAACCGACTTGCTTTTTTATACCGCGGTGGAAGCCGACGAACTCGCCGGCATGAAGAAGGCTATCGAGAAAGCCGTGCCGGAAGTGACCGTGAAATGGGTTCGCGACTCGACGGGCGTCGTCGCCGCCAAACTGCTGGCGGAAAAAGACAATCCACGCGCCGACATCGTCTGGGGGCTTGCTGCCACCAACTTGGCCATGCTGAGCAAGATCGGCTACTTCCAGCCGTACGCACCGAAAGGCCTGAATAAGCTCGATAAGCGTTTCTACGACACCAAAAACAAGACTCCGCTTTGGGTCGGGCAGCGCGTCTATGCTGCCGCGATCTGCTTCAACACCAAGGAAGCGGCGAAAAAGAACCTCCCGAAGCCGACGACTTGGCGCAGCCTGATCAATCCGGCCTATGCCAACAGCATCATCATGCCCAACCCGAATTCCTCGGGCACTGGATTCCTCAATGTTTCGAGCTGGATGCAAATCTGGGGCGAAGGCGCGGCCTGGACTTACATGGACGGATTGCACAAGAACATCGCGCGGTATACGCACTCCGGCTCGGCGCCGTGCAAACTCGCCGCGTCCGGTGAAATCCCGATCGGCATTTCGTTCGCCTATCGCGCCGTGAAGTCGAAGAAGGAAGGCGCCCCGCTCGACGTGATCTATGCCGAGGAAGGTCTCGGCTGGGAACTCGAGGCGTTCGCCATCGTCAAAAACACCAAGCACGCCGCGCTGGTGAAGAAGGTCGCCGACTGGGCCGTCAGCCGCGAGGCAATGACGCTTTACGCCCCCGGTTACGAAGCCGTCGCCATGCCCGGCGTTCCCAATCCGACCGCCGAGTTGCAGGGTGTCGAATCGAAGTTCGTGAAGAACGACTTCGGCTGGGCCGGCGACAACTACAAGCGCATTCTCGACGAATGGCAGAAGCGCTACGACGCCAAGTCCGACCCGAAGAAAAAGTAACGAACCTCGCTGCCAACAGCGCCGTATCCGCCGGTCGTTCCCGACATTGGGGACGGCCGGGGATTGGTTTTACGGAAATTCAGAATCGGATGGGGCAAGATCGAATGACGATGCCCGCGACGACTCCCGCCGCGTCGGCCAGCAATTCCTATCTTCGGGTCGAGCACGTTACTAAGAAATTCGGCGATTTCACCGCGCTGAAGGATATTTCTCTTTCCGTCGAGGAAGGCGAATTCGTCTGCTTTTTGGGGCCGTCCGGCTGCGGCAAGACGACGCTGTTGCGCGCCATTGCCGGTCTCGACATCCAGACGTCCGGATCCGTCTTTCAGGCCGGCCGCGACATTTCCGCCCTGCCCCCGGCCGAACGCGATTTCGGCATCGTCTTTCAGTCCTACGCTCTCTTTCCTAACCTGACGATCGAAAAAAACGTCGCCTACGGGCTGGAAAACCGCAAGACGGCGGCCGATGCCATCCGGGCCCGGGTTGCCGAACTGCTCGCGCTGGTGGGCATGCCGGAACAAGGGAAAAAGTATCCGGCCCAGCTTTCCGGCGGACAGCAGCAGCGCGTCGCGTTGGCCCGCGCGCTCGCCACCTCGCCCGGCTTGCTGTTGTTGGACGAACCCTTGAGCGCGCTCGACGCCAAGGTGCGCGTTCATCTCCGCCATGAAATCAAGCAACTTCAGCATAAGTTGGGCGTCACCACCGTCATGGTTACCCACGACCAGGAAGAAGCCCTGACCATGGCCGACCGGATCGTCGTGATGAACCATGGCGTGATCGAGCAAGTCGGCACGCCGCAGCAGATCTACGGCCGGCCGGCCACGCCATTCATTGCCGATTTTGTCGGCACCATGAACTTCGTCGACGGCGTGTTCTTGGGCAACGGACGCATCCGCGTCGGCGCCATCGACCTCGCGGCCAGCGAAGGGACGGAAGCAATTCCCGCCAACGCCAAAGTCACCGTCTGCATCCGCCCCGAGGACGTGGCCACCCGCGGCGTCAGCGATACAACGCCAAACGCCATCCGGACTCGCGTCACGGAATTGGAATTCCTCGGCTCGTTCTATCGCGCGCATATGGCGTTGGGCGGCGACACGGACGCTTTCCGTGCCGACTTGTCGGCCAACTTGGTGCGCGATCTCGCGATAGCCGAGGATTCCGAAGTGATCGTCGCACTCCCGCCGGACCACCTCCTCGTATTCGCCGCCTGAAGGAATGCAAGTTCATGGCGACGGCGATGCAGGCAACGGCACCCCTTCCGGAAGTTAAGCCGAAAGCCAGCCGCGACGATTGGACGATGCGTGCCGCGCTGACGCTCGTCGCGCTGTTCCTGGCCGTTGCGATATTGCTGCCGCTTTATGCTTTGCTGTCAAAAAGCATGCAAAATGCCAACGGCGTGTTTATCGGGCTCGAGAATTTCCGCAGTTTCTTCTCGAATCCTGCGCTGTCGCAATCGATCGGCAACAGCTTCAAGGTGACCCTGGTCTCGACCGTCATCACGCTGGTCCTGGCATTCGTGTTCGCCTATGGCCTGACCCGAAGCTGCATGCCGTTCAAGAACGTGTTCAAGGGCATCGCCTTGATCCCGATCCTGATGCCGTCCCTGCTGCCGGCGATTTCGCTGGTTTATCTATTCGGCAATCAAGGGATCATCAAAGGCGCGCTGATGGGGGCGTCGATTTACGGACCGATCGGCATCGTGATGGGCGAAGTCTTCTACGTCTTTCCCCACGTGATGATGATTCTGCTGGTTGCCATGTCGACCAGCGACGCGCGGCTTTACGAGGCGGCCGAGTCGCTGGGCGCCAGCAAGGTCCGCATCTTCTTTACGGTAACCCTGCCCGGCATCCGGTACGGCCTGGTCAGCGCCTTTTTCGTCGCCTTCACCCTAATCATCACCGATTTCGGCGTGCCGAAGGTGATCGGCGGCCAGTACAACGTGCTCGCCACCGACGTCTACAAGCAGGTGATCGGCCGGCAGGATTTCGAGATGGGCGCGGTCGTCAGCATGGTCTTGCTGGTGCCCGCCGTGATCGCGTTTTTCGCCGATCGGATCGTGCAGCGCCGCCAGACCGCATCTCTGACCGCGCGCTCGGTGCCCTATACGCCGACCCCGGCGAAAGGCCGCGATGCATTTTATTTCGCATTCTGCGCCGCCGTCGGAATCGCCATACTGACGGTCCTGGGCATCGCCATGGCGGCGTCGTTCATCAAGTTCTGGCCCTATAATCTGTCGGCCACGCTGCACCATTACAACTTCGACCTGCGCGACGGCGGCGGCTGGGCGGCTTATCGAAACTCCATCCAGATGGCGGCGCTGACAGCCGTCGTCGGCACGGCAATCATTTTCTTTGGCGCCTATTTGGTGGAAAAGATCAGGGGCTTCGGCCTGGGTCGCTCGACCATGCAATTCCTCTCCATGGTGCCGATGGCGGTGCCCGGCCTGGTGCTGGGCCTCGCCTACATCTTTTTCTTCAATGCGCCCTGGAACCCATTGGGATTTCTATACCAGACGATGACGATCCTGGTGATCTGCACCATCACGCACTTTTACACGGTCTCGCACTTGACCGCCGTGACGGCGCTAAAGCAGATGGACCCGGAATTCGAATCGGTTTCGGCGTCTTTGAAGGTGCCGTTCTACAAGACCTTCTCGCGCGTCACCGTGCCGGTCTGCATGCCGGCGATCCTCAGCATCAGCATGTACATGTTCCTGAACGCGATGACGACCGTATCGGCCGTCGTGTTTCTCTATTCGCCGGATACCGCGTTGGCATCCGTCGCCGTGCTGAACATGGACGACGCCGGCGAAACCGCGTCGGCCGCGGCCATGGGCATGATGATCGTCTATACCTCGGCCGCCGTGCGCATCCTGCACGCGCTGATGACCCGCGGAATCCAGCGCCGGACCCAAGCCTGGCGGCAGCGCTAACGGCAGCCCCAAGCAGACGGACGACCCCGAATATTTAACCGACCCGACACGCGCTCCCGCGCGGAATCGGGTTAAACTGCGGGCCGCCACGGCCCGTCTTTTTTGTGGCGTTTTGACCGATTATGCCCGATACTGCCACCGCGCGGGGCGGATCCCCGTATCGCCGACCGGAAAGGCCACCCTCGATGCCCGTTAAGGAACCCTACCTGCTGACGCCGGGTCCGCTGACCACGTCGGCGGCGACCAAAGAAGCCATGCTGCGCGACTGGGGCTCGCGCGACCCCGATTTCATCCGCATGAACGCCGATATGCGCGAGCGCCTGGTGAAAATCATCGACGGCGGCTCCGATTTCGTCTGCGTGCCCGTGCAAGGCAGCGGCACCTTCGCGGTCGAGGCCGCGATCGGCACCCTGCTGCCCCGGAACGGCAAGGCGCTGATTCTGATCAACGGCGCCTACGGCAAGCGCATGACCAAGATCCTCGACTACATGGGTCGCGCCTACGCGACTTACGAAACGCCCGAGGACACCCCACCCGACCCGGCCGAGGTCGCGCGTCGCCTCGCCGCCGACCCGGCCGTGACCCACGTGTTCGCCGTCCATTGCGAGACCACGTCAGGCATCCTGAATCCGATCGAAGAGATCGCCGCCGCGGTCGCCAAGGCCGGCCGGCGCTTCATTCTCGATTCCATGAGCGCTTTCGGCGCCATTCCGCTCAGCGCCCGCAAGGTACAGTTCGATGCTGTCATGGCGTCGTCGAACAAGTGCCTTGAGGGCGTGCCGGGCATGGGCTTCGCGCTGATCCGCAAGTCGGCGCTCGAAGCCGCCAAGGGCAACGCCCATTCGCTCAGCCTCGATCTTCACGATCAATGGGTCGCGATGGAGCAAACCAAGCAATGGCGCTTCACCCCGCCGACCCACGTGATCGCCGCGTTTTCCAAGGCGCTCGATCAGTATGAAGCCCAAGGCTCCGTCGCCGGCCGCAACAAGCGCTACACCGGGAACTGCCGCATCCTGGTCGACGGTATGCGCGCGCTCGGCTTCGAAACGCTTCTGCCCGATGCCTTGCAGGCCCCGATCATCGTCACCTTCAAGATGCCCGCCGATCCCGCCTTCAAGTTTCAGGCCTTTTACGACAGCCTGAAGGAAAAGGGCTTCGTCATCTATCCGGGCAAGCTGACCGTCGCCGACAGTTTCCGCATCGGCTGCATCGGCGACCTGCACGAAAAGGAAATGAAGGCCGCGTTGGACGCAATCCGCGCGACCCTGAAAACCATGGGCGTCAATCAGTGCCGCCCCGCCGCCTGACGCGGCGCCATCACACGCATAACAAGACCGAACGGAGACCGACATAATGGACGCCCACGCAGAAATCCGCCACGAAGCCATGCGCATCGGCGGCGAGAAGGTCACGAACGATCGCCGCATCGACGTGATGAATCCCTTCACCGGGGGCGTCGTCGGCACCGTGCCGAAAGCGACTGTGAAGGACATCAAGCGGGCATTCGAGATCGCGGCCGCGTACAAACCGAAGCTGAGCCGTTCGCAGCGCGCCGAAATCCTCAAGAAGACCGCCGAAATCATCATCGCCCGGCGCGAGGAAGTCTCCGACCTGATCACCGCCGAATGCGGCATCTCCAAGAAGGACAGCCTGTACGAGGCCGGCCGTGCCTACGACGTGTTCACGCTGTCGGCGCAGATGTGCATGATCGACGACGGCCAGATCTTCTCCTGCGACATCACGCCGCACGGCCAGAAACGCAAGATATTCACCTTGCGCGAGCCGCTGAAGGCGATCAGCGCGATCACGCCGTTCAACCACCCGCTGAACCAGGTCGCCCACAAAGTCGCGCCGTCGGTCGCCACCAACAACTGCATGGTGCTGAAGCCGACGGAAAAGACGCCGTTGTCGGCGATCCTGCTGGCCGACATTCTGTACGAGGCCGGCCTGCCGCCCGAGATGTACCAGGTCGTCACCGGCGATCCGAAGGAGATCGCCGACGAAATGATCACCAACGAAAACGTCGATCTGGTCACCTTCACCGGCGGCGTGTCGATCGGCAAATACATCGCCTCCAAGATCGGCTATCGCCGCCAGGTTCTGGAACTGGGCGGCAACGACCCGCTGATCGTCATGGAAGACGCCGATCTCGAAAAGGCGGCCACGCTGGCCGTCGCCGGCGCGACCAAGAACTCGGGTCAGCGCTGCACCGCCGTCAAGCGCATCCTGGTCGTCGAGTCCGTCGCCGATGACTTCTCCAAGCTGGTGCTGGAAAAGACCAAGAAGCTGAAGTACGGCGACCCGATGAACCGCGAAAACGACATCGGCACCGTGATCGACGAACAGGCCGCCATGCTGTTCGAACGCCGCGTCAACGACGCCGTCAAGGTCGGCGCCAAGCTGCTGTACGGCAACGATCGCAAGGGCGCGGTCTATTCGCCCACTGTCGTCGACCACGTGCCCTACGATTGCGAACTGGTGCGCGAGGAAACCTTCGGTCCCGTGGTGCCGATGATTCGCTGCAAGGACATCGACCACGTCATCAAGGTGTCGAACTCGACCGCATTCGGCCTGTCGTCAGGCGTCTGCACCAACCGCTTCGACTACATTACCCGCTTCATCAGCGAACTGAACGTCGGCACGGTCAACATTTGGGAAGTGCCCGGATACCGGATCGAAATGTCGCCCTTCGGCGGCATCAAGGACTCCGGCCTCGGCTACAAGGAAGGCGTGATCGAGGCGATGAAGAGCTTCACCAACATCAAGACCTACTCGCTGCCCTGGCCGGTTTGATGAAACGGCCGCCTACTCGGCGGCCGATTTCCCCGCCGCCGTCAGGCAATCGTCGGGCAACGGATCAAGCGGCGTGAAGTCGCGGTGCGCGATCCATTCCGGGCGCCGGAACGCGCGAATCGCGTTATTGCACCGATTATAGGTGACGTAGACGATCAGTCGGTTCCACGGCGACATGTTGGACGCGGAACCGTGCACCAGCGTTCCGTGGAAGAACAGCCCGGCGCCGGGTTTCCCTTTGGGCGAAACGATGCCGCCCTCCTCCACCAAGCGAGTCACCGTTTGATGATCCAAC
>CAZDFF010000054.1:2455-16179 GCA_964504425.1 uncultured Hyphomicrobiales bacterium | reverse complement strand
ACTTGCCAATCGCTTCGTTTCGTTTTCGTTATGCCGCGCCGATCTGCTGTTCGAACTGGACGACAAATACAACATCATGTTTGTCGGCGGTGCGTCCGGAGCGATCCTCGATCGAACGCCTGACGACTTGAAGGGAAAGCCGTTCCTCGAACTGGTGGCCCACGCAGACCGCCCGATCATAGAAGCACTTTTGCGCAAGACGGCGCAAGGGGGTCGGCTCGACGATGTCGGATTCCGAATCCGCATGGGCGGCGGATCCTCGACATTGGCGGCGATCGCCGGGTATCGCGTGCCGGATTTCCAAAACCACTTCTTTCTGGCGGTCAAGGTTTCGCCACGCGCGATTGTCTCGCCGAAAAGCAAAATCGGCGACAAGGACGCCGATACGCGCGTTCTCAACAAATCGGCATTCGCCGACAAGGCCGCCGAACGGGTTCGTACATTGGAACAATCGGGCCAGGCGGCGAAAGTCACCTATATCAAGCTCGACAATCTGAACAAGCTGCAAAACGAACTCGACGACGGCCAACAGGATCAGGTCTTGCAAATGATCGGCGGCATCCTGGCGGGCCGCTCGGCCGGGGGGGACGCCGCCGGTCGGGTCGACGAGGAAAATTTCGCGTTCGTCCATACGGACGACGTCGATGTCGCCGATATCACGCGGGAAATCGAGTCAAAGACCAAGGAAATTCATCCCGATGGCGTGCAGGTGTCCAGTAAGACGGCGACCATTCACGCCGACGTCAAGGACATGTCCGATCCCCAGGTCGCCAAGGCCATCATCTATTCGATGCAGGAATTCGTGCGCACCGGCGGCGCAATGACGGATGTCAACCTGTCCGTCGTGCTGGCGAAACAGGTGAAGGAAACGATGCAGGCGGTCGGCATGTTCGATCGCATCTGCTCGACCAGGGATTTCGATCTGGTCTACATGCCGATTCGCGATTTGAAGACCCGGAAACTGCACCATTTCGAAGCATTGACGCGCTTTCGCACCAGCGCCGACAAAAACGAATCGCCGTACAAGATGATCACGCTCGCCGAAGAAGTCGGCGTGATTTCGAAATTCGACCTAGCCGTTGCCCGCAAGGCCGTCGATTTCGTTATCAAGCGCGCATCGATGCAGCGACCGATCACCGTCGCCATCAATGTTTCCGGATTTTCGATCAGCAATAAAGAGTTCGTCGACGAACTGGATGAGCTTCTTCGAATGGCAAACAATCTCGCCAGCTTTGTGCATCTCGAAATCACCGAGTCGAGCAAGATCGAGGATTTGGAGGGTGTCAACGCGAATATCCAACGATTTCGGCGGAAAGGCTTCGAAGTTTCCTTGGATGACTTCGGCGCGGGAGCGGCCAGCTTCGATTATTTGAATTCCTTCGACGTCGATACGGTCAAATTCGACGGCCCCGTCGTGCGCCGCGCCTATCAAAGCAAGAAAGGAAAGGCCTTTCTTTCGTCGATGGCCTCGTTGTGCAAGGAAGTAGAAGTGCAGACCATCGCGGAAATGGTCGAGGATCAACTCTTGTGCGAGTTCCTACGGGATATAGGCATCGATTTGGGGCAGGGGTACTATTTCGGCAAGCCGTCGCCGGATGTCGATTCTTTCGGCCGCTAAAATACGAAAAGTTTGAGCGGTACCATCCATGCGCAGCGCTGGACGTCCAGCGGAATGACGTGACCGATTCGAAGTAGGCAAGCAAGAGATGGGCAAAACGGCTATCGCCGGCGATGACATTATCGAGATGTCGGATATCGACCGCGATTCTCTTCATGTCCTCCCATTGTCGATCTTGCCGCTTAAAACCCCGGGCCTGAAGCGCGCGCGGATGGTCAAAAACCAGGCGCTTGAAGGCGCGGTTGAGTTGTTCGCCAGCAGCGATGCCGGGAGCGGGCAAATCAGCGTTGCCGATCTGCACCGGGAGTTTTCATGGAAACAAGGGCAAGGCCATCCCGACGTGCGAATGCTCCGCAAGCTTGCCTCGCTTCACAGTTATGACGTGTACAGCCTGCGCATTACCCTCCGAGATCTGGAAATCGACGTCGAAAATCAAGCCGATTTGAAGCTTTCGCAAAGCATGAACGCGCAGCTTGCCAAGTATATGGCAAGTTTTACCCGTCCGCTCTTGCGTCAGATATACGGCAACGACGATCTGGAAATTCAAAGTTTTACGGACGTGCTGACGCTGTTTCGCGATCCGAATCCAAGGGCGGCGATGGATAAGCTCACCAAGATGGCCGATAAACTCGGCATGACAGTTGTCGAGCTACCGAGATTTATCGAGGATTACGGCGATATCTATCTTTCGCTCGCCTACTATAGAAAGTGTCTCAATGGCATAGACCCGATCGCCAGTGAGTTCCTCCGGTCGATCAACGAACTGCGCGGCAACTATGCCTTCAAGAACGACACGACGCTGATCAATGCTGTCGACATAATGGAAAGAACCGTCGGAACGCTCAGCGAGGCGATCAACTCTCGTTTGGCGGCCTTCGACCAAGCCAGCGACAAGCTGTGGGAGAATCTGTCGGCGGATCATTTCAAGAAGGTCAAAAAAATGATCGAGGCGCACCACGTTTACGTGGGCGGGATTCTCTGCGCCTTGAGTGTCAAGATGACCGCCTGGGATAAAAAATTTCCAAACCCTCGGCATGGGGGCCCGCAAACCCGCGCGGAATTCCTTCTTTCCGAAATGAAACAAGGTATTGGGCGAATCCGGGAAATCTTGAGAACCGCGCCGAGGGACATCGAGGACACCTAGGCCCGATAGCCTACCTGTAGGCCTATCGCCGTGCCGAGCTGTTTCAAGATTCGAGCTGCTTTTCCCGTGGCTATACTACTCCCGAGCTTCCCATCGGCAAAAATTAAGACCATTTTGAGCGACGGTTTTTGTTGCATGGGCCGACCGGTCCGTATTCCCTATCGGGTGTGGACAGTGGGACGGATCGGTTTCGACGACTCCGGGGGACGGGCGTGGCCGACGAAACGGCGAGTGTGCAAAGCGACGTCGACCGGGATTCGCTTCATATCCTGCCGCTCGTGATTCTGCCTGTTCAAACACCGGGCTTGAGGCGCGCTCGCGTCATCAAAAACGCCCGGCTCGAAAGCGTCGTCGAGCTCTTTTCGGGTGTTCAAACCGGCAGCGGCCAGATCGATATCGAGGGGCTGGCGAGCGAATTTTCCTGGCCGGTGGACAATCCGCACGCCGATCTCTCGATGATGCGGCGCGTCGGAAATTTGCCGAGCTACGACGTCTACAGCCTGCGCGTCCAATTGCGGAACTTGCAAATCTCCGTCATCGGCCACGATGCCCTCGTGCTTTCGAAGAAAAAGAACGAAGAGCTGGCCGGGTACATGTCGGAATTCACCCGGCCGCTGCTGACGCGCATCTACGGCGACGGCGACGTCGAAATAAAATCGTTCGAGGACGTGATCAGGTTGTTCAAGGATCCGGACGTGCAGAAGGCGCGCGAACGGCTGAAGACGATGGCGGCCACGCTCGAGATCGAAGTTCACGACATCCCGAAATTCCTCGAGGACTACGGCGACATTTTTCTGTCGCTGGCCTATTACCGGGAATGCCTCGATTCGATTGCGCCGATCGTCGAGGGTTTTCTGTATTCCTTGTCCGAAATAGAAAGCAATTGGCAGCTCAAAAGCGACGCCAACCTGATCAAGACGTGCGAACGGATGCGCGTAACGTTCAATTCGCTGTTCCGCAACGTCAAGCAACGGTTCAAGGAATTCGACGACAACTCCCGGCAGATGTGGGAAAACCTGTCGGCCGAGCAATTCCGCCGGGTCGAAAACATGATCCGCAACTACCACGTCACGATCGGCGGCATGTTGTGTTCCCTGACCGTCAAAATGGATGCCTGGCACCGTCTGTTTCCGTCGCAGCACGCCGGGGGGCCGATCAAGCGCGCCGAGTTCATCATGACCGAGCTGCGCCAAGGAATCGACAAAATGGAAAACCTAGAACGGACGCATCGGCTTTAGCCGACGCCGTTCAGGCGAGAACGGTCCCCTTGGCGATCGGGAACCCGCGCAGGAACGCCACGGCGTCGACGACGCCGCGTCCCGGGCGTTGAACGTGCACGAGTCTCAGCGCGCCGTCGCCGCAGGCGACAAGCAGCGCATCGTCCAGTACCGTTCCGGGCGTTCCTTGGCCGCGCTCGACCGTCGCCCTCAGTACCTTGATTCGCTCGCCGCCCGCCATGAACCAGGTGCCGGGCCATGGATCGAACGCGCGGATGCGGCGCGCCAGCGCATCGGCCGGCTCACGCCAATCGAGCCGGCCTTGATCGCGATCGATCTTGGCGGCGTAGGTGATGCCGTCGTGGGGTTGCGGCGTTGCCGATAGGCGGCCGGCGGCGACGGCGGCCAGCGTTTCGACGATCGTCTCGGCGCCGATGGCGGCGAGCGCATCGTGCAGGGTGCGACCGGTGGCATCGGGCGGGATCGGAATCGAACGCCGCGCCAAAATGGCGCCGGTATCCAACCCTTCGTCCATTTGCATGATGGTGATGCCGGTTTCCGCGTCGCCGGCCTCGATCGCGCGCTGGATCGGCGCCGCGCCGCGCCAGCGCGGCAGCAGCGAGGCGTGAATATTCAGGCAACCGAGCCGGGGCGCGGTCAGGACCGGCCAAGGCAGCAGCAGGCCATAGGCGGCGACGACCGCGGCGTCGGCGTCGAACTCGGCGAACGCCTGCTGTTCCTGGTGCGATTTCAGGGTCGCGGGCGTTCGCACGGGAAGGCCCCGTTCGATGGCGCGGGCATGAACCGGACACGGCCGCTCGCGATGGCCGCGGCCGGCGGGCCGGGGCGGTTGGGCGTAAACGGCGCGGATGCGATGGCCGGCCGCGATCAGGGCGTCGAGCGCCGGCACGGCGAAATCCGCGCTGCCCATGAAGACCAGGCTCAACGGCGGGATCGCGTTCACGCCGGCACGGCCAGGCGTTTGGATTTGGTGAGCTTGCGCAGGATGATGTTGCGCTTCAGGGACGATATGCGGTCGACGAACAGGGTGCCTTCAAGGTGATCCATTTCGTGCTGGATGCAGGTGGCGAGAAGACCTTCGGCCTCGATCTCGCGAATTTCGCTTTCATGGTCCAAGTAGCGGACGCGCACGGCGATCGGCCGGGCGACTTCGGCGTAATGGTCGGGCAGGGAAAGACAGCCCTCGTTCCGGGGCTGAATGTCGTCCGAGGCCCAGACGATTTCCGGGTTAGCCATGCGGAGCGGCCGGGGCTTTTCGTCGTCCTTGGCGATGTCGACGACGATGACCCTTTTGGCGACGCCGACCTGCGGCGCGGCCAGGCCGATGCCGTTCGCCGCGTGCATCGATTCCAGCATGTCGTCCATCAATCGGCGGACTTCGGTGTCGACGCGTTCGACCGGCCGCGCCTTGACTTTAAGGCGCGGGTCGGGCGCGATGATGACGGGCAGGACGGCCATGGCGATTCAAATATGGCCTCGGGGTGGCGGCCGTCAAGTTTCCGCTCGGGCCGAAGGCCCGCAAAGGGGCCCAAGGGGGAAGACGCGATGGCCTGGCAAAGCCTTATCGGCGTCCTGGCGATCCCGGCGATCGCCTGGGCGCTGTCGGAAGACCGCGCTTGCCGTCCATGGCGTCTGCTGCTCGGCGGCTTGGCCTTGCAATTCGCCCTGGCGCTGATCCTTCTCAAGGCGTCGTTCGTCAAGACCGCCTTTTTGGGGCTTACGGCGGTGGTCGACGCGGTGCAGAAGGCGACGCTGGCCGGCACCTCCTTCGTATTCGGCTATGTCGGCGGCGGCAAGGCGCCGTTCGCCGTTTCCTATCCGGAATCGGCCTTCGTCCTGGGTTTCCAGGCCCTGCCCTTGATCCTTGTCGTCAGCGCGATTTCGGCACTGTTGTTCCATTGGCGCATCCTGCCCGCCATCGTCGGCGTGTTCGCCTGGGCGCTGCGGCGGACCCTGGGGATCGGCGGCCCCGTCGGAGTCGGTGCGGCGGCCAATGTTTTCATCGGCATGGTCGAGGCGCCGCTGCTGATCCGGCCCTATCTGGCGACACTTTCGCGGAGCGAGCTGTTCGTCGTCATGGTCTGCGGCATGGCCACCATCGCGGGCACGGTCATGGTTCTGTACGCCGCCATCCTGGCGCCGGTCCTGTCCGATGCCGTCGGTCATATCCTCGGCGCGTCGATTCTGAACGCGCCGGCGGCGGTCACGATCGCGCGCCTGATGGTGCCCGATGCCGGCCCGCCGACCGAGGGCGGAATGGACGTCGAAACGCCCCGCGCCGCCAGCGCAATGGAGGCGATCACGCACGGAACGACGGAAGGCGTGAAGCTGCTGATCAACGTCGTTGCCATGCTGCTGGTCCTGGTGGCGCTGGTCAGCTTGGTCAATCAGGCGCTCGGCGTCGTGCCCGACGTCATGGGGGCGCCCTTGACGCTCGAAAGGATGTTCGGCTGGGCGATGGCGCCGCTGGCATGGTTGATGGGCATTCCGTGGGCGGAAGCCGGCCAGGCAGGCGCGATCCTCGGCGTGAAGGTGATGTTGAACGAGCTTTTGGCCTATGTGCGGTTGGCGGAAATCGGCGCGGATGCATTGGAACCGCGTTCGCGGCTGATCATGACCTATGCACTATGCGGCTTCGCCAACTTCGGCAGCCTGGGTATCATGATCGGCGGCTTGGCGACGATGGTGCCGGAACGGCGCGCCGACGTGGTCGGGCTCGGCATCAAGTCGCTCATCGGGGGAACGCTGGCGACGTGCCTCAGCGGCGCGATCGTCGGGGTTATTGCTTGACCCGCACCCGATAGCCGAGTTCGGCGCTGCCCTTGGCGGGAACGACGACATTCCAGGTCGCCTGCCGGGAATTCTTGGCGTGAGGCTGGGATTCCTCGACGATCTGCCAATCGCCGGGGATCGCTTCGACGATGCGGACCGTCGCCGCCTCTTCTTTCGCGTTCTTGATGGCGATCTTGAACGCGGCCTCGAACCCGGCTTTCGGCTGGGTCAAGCGAATGAATTCGGTCTGCGTTCGCCGCACCGTGATGTCGAACGCGCGCCCGAGCGGCAACTCGATTTTTTCCCCGACGGGGGTGTGGCGCAGCGTCGCTTCGCCGGTGAATTGCACCGCGCCCGACTTGTCGCGGCGGTAGGTGCGGACGATGCCCTGGGGCAGTGGTTCGGCGCCCTTGCCCGCGTTCTCGAACAGCAGACTGACCGAGGGGTTGACCGGCGGCGTGTCGCCGATGCGCCCGAAGCCGTATCCGCTTTGCACCGTGTAGCGCCGATCCATCTTGATGTCGTGGCGCGCCAGCAGCGCGATCTGCTTGGTTTCGCGCTCACGCAGGGTCACCGCGCCGGGGACGGCATAAAGATGGACGTCGCCCAACGCTTCCTGGCGCGGCGCATCGGCCGGTGCCGCCCGCGCCAGCATCATGCCTTCCGCCACCTTGTCGACCATACCTTGCGGGCGGGACTGGTGGCGTACGTCGCCCGCGATCAGTTTCAGCGTCGCGTCCCGATATTCGGCGCCGCTGGTATTGGTGATCGTCGCCCAGCCTTCCAGGTCGAACAGCTTTTCGTCGTCGGCGATCGTCAACGTGTAATCCGCGCGCCAGCTCATGTTGCCGGTCAGGTAATGCAGGTCGATGTCCCTGCGCCCGGCGGCGCCCACCATGACGGTGGCCAACAGCGTCGGTTTCGCGCGCAAGCCTTCCGGCAACTGGTCGAACACAAGCCGCCCGGGCACGCCGGTCAGGATCTTGCCGTCGGCCGCCTTCAGCACCACGCCGCCGGCGACCGACAGAACCGTCGCGCGCTCGATCGATTCCTCGCCGGTAGTCGGATGGGTGCGCACGATGCCGACCTTGCGGCCGACCGAGCGCCGCAAAATGGCTTCCGGGGTCAGCAGGTCGAATTCGAAATTGCGCTCGCTGACCGTCATGCCGTCGGCGGACAAGGATACGCTTTCCGGGATCATCGACGTGCCGACCCCTTCGATGGCCAGCACGTTGCGGCCCTTCGCCAGCGTTGCCTTGCGGGTTTCCTTGATCAGCGCCAGGCCGTTGCCGTAGACCGTGACGGCCAGCGCCGTCCGGCCGTTCGCGCCGACGGCCTGCTCGCCGCCGAGGCCGGGGCCGGCGGCTAGAATAAGGGCAGATGCAAGGGCGATTCCCAGTTTCATGGGCGGCAGTCTAGCTCGCGTCGCCCGGCATGGCGAGGGGCCGCATTTGCGTTTCCGGGGCGCCTCGGGCAAGGTTCCGTTGACCCGACGATTCGCCGCCAAAGAGCCATTTTTCGCCATGGATCCGACCCTCCTGATCGTTCTTGCCATTGCCGTCGCGGTCATCGCCATCGGCTTGTTCCTGCGCGCGCGCGGCGACGACCGGGTGGTCCGCCTGGCGGAATCGACGGAGAAGCTGACGCAAGGCCAGGCGGCGCTGGCCGGCCAGCTGCAGGCGACGCAGACCGGCGTGAACGAACGCCTGGAAGCCCTGGCGCGGCGGCTCGGGGACGGCCTGCAGCATCAGACCGAAAAGACCGGCGAAACCCTGAAGACCCTGCACGAACGCCTGGCGGTGATCGACGCGGCGCAACGCAACATCACCGGCCTTTCGGAACAGATGGTCCGGCTTCAGGATATTCTTTCCAACAAGCAGGCGCGCGGATCCTTCGGCGAGGTTCAATTGCAGGATCTGGTCACCGAAATTCTGCCGCCGTCGGTCTATGCGTTTCAGGCGACGCTCGGCAACCGGTCGCGCGTCGATTGCCTTCTGAAATTGCCGAACCCGCCGGGATCGATCGCGATCGACGCCAAGTTCCCGCTCGAAAGCTACAACACGCTCCGCGCCGCCGGCGACGACGCGAGCCGCGTTCAGGCCGCGCGCGCCTTCGCTCAGGACGTCGGCAAGCACGTCAAGGACATCGCCGAAAAATACATCGTGCCGGGCGAGACCGCCGAATCGGCGTTGATGTTTCTGCCTTCCGAAGCCGTCTACGCGGAACTGCACGCCAACTTCCGCAACGTGGTCGAGGATTCGTTCCGGCGCCGGGTCTGGATCGTTTCGCCGACGACGCTGATGGCGACGCTGAACACGGTGCGCGCGGTGCTGAAGGACGTGCGCATGCGCGAACAGGCGGACGTGATCCAGATCGAGGTCATGAAGATGCTGGAGGACGTGCGGCGGCTCGATGCCCGCGTCGGCAATCTCAAGACTCATTTCCGTCAGGCGGCCGAGGACATCAAGGATATCGGCACCTCGGCCGAAAAGATCGTCAACCGAAGCGAACGCATCAAGGATATCCAGGTCGGCGACGAAACGCGCACGGCGTTGTTGCCGCCGAATCCGGCGCAGCCGGACGGGTGATCTATCTACAGAGGGCGTCGCGTGCGCAACGCGGCGTTCAGCGTGCCGTCGTCCAGGTAGTCCAATTCGCCGCCGATCGGAACGCCCTGGGCCAGGCTGGTGACGGCGACGTTGGCGTCCTTCAGGCGATCCTGGATGTAATGCGCGGTGGTCTGGCCATCGACGGTGGCGTTGGTCGCGAGGATCACTTCCGTTACGGTCTCGCGGCGGGCCTTGGCGATCAATCCCGGAATGTTCAGGTCTTCCGGCCCGACGCCGTCCAATGCCGACAATGTACCGCCCAGAACGTGGTAGCGGCCCTTGAACACGGCGGCGCGTTCCAGCGCCCAAAGATCGGCCACGTCCTCGACGACGCAGATCGTCGCGTCGTCGCGGCGGGGATCGGTGCAAAGCCGGCACGGGTCCGTCGTATCCAGGTTGCCGCAGGTCGAGCACGTCTTGACGTTGGCGGCGGCATCGGCGAGCGCCTTGGCCAGCGGCAGCAACACCGCCTCGCGCCGCTTCACCAAGTAAAGTGCGGCGCGCCGGGCCGACCGTGGCCCCAGCCCCGGCAGTTTGGCCAGCAGTAGGATCAATTTGTCGATGTCGGTGTCGCTCATGGCTACATGCGCGCGCGAGGGGCGGTCGCCGCCGAGATCGTCAGAACGGCAACTGGAATCCGGGCGGCAGCGCCAGGCCGCCGGTCAATTCCTTCATCTTCTGTTGCGCGGTCTGCTCCACCTTGGCCTTGGCGTCGTTGATCGCCGCCAGAATCAGGTCCTCGAGAACCTCGGTTTCGTCCGGCTGGACCATCGACGGGTCAATCTTGACGCGCCGGGCCTCGCCTTTGCCGTTCAAGGTCACCCGAACCATGCCGCCGCCGGATGCGCCCTCGATCTCGACGGCTTCCAGTTCGGCCTGCATCGCCTGCATCCGTTCCTGAAGGTGCTGGGCCTGTTTCATCATCTGGGCGAGGTTCTTCATCGGACCGGAACTCCTTGCTGGCGGCGGACGGAAGTCTAGACGTATGCGGAATGCGGCGCAAAAGCTTGCGGCCGCAGGATCCCCTAATCTTTCATCCTTGTTTTAATACTTATGACGAAAAACTGACGGCGCTATCATTAATGAGACGAAGGACAACCATAAGTTACTAAAATATATATGTTTTTTCGATTGACGCTGGAAACCCTTCGCGGCATTAATGACCCCCTTGGGGGCACCCAATTACCGCATAATAAAGACAATAAGAACGCAACAGATGGCTTCCATCACATGGTCGAAGGACTTGGCGCTCGGCATCGATTTCATCGATGCCGACCATAGGGTCCTCATTGAACTCCTGAATCAGGTCGATGCCTGCATCGCGGCGCGGGAAGAATCGGCGACGCTCGGCAGCGCGCTCAACGCGCTCCTCGAGTATGCGGGCCATCATTTCCGGCGCGAGGAACTGCTGCTCGAACTCTGCGATTTTCCGGGCCTCGCGCGCCATCGGGACGAACATACGCGCCTATCCGCGGAACTGGCGGACGTTAATCGGCGTTTCGCCGAATCGCCCGATGCCGTCGAGACCGAGAGCGCCCGCGCATTTCTGCATCGCTGGTTCGTGGATCACTTGCGTAGCCACGACGAGGCTTTTCGGAACAACTGCCACGACCATGCCGATGCGGCGACACAGGCCGCCGCCGTTCGTTTCGGCGCCACCGAGGGACCGCCGCCGCGCCCGGATTGGGGCGGGCTCAAAATTCTTGTCATCGACGACAATCCCCATTTTCGCGAACTTGCGGCGACGATTCTCAAAACGGCGGGGGTCGGCGACGTGACAGGCGTGGCGAGCGCCGCCGCGGGGCTCGTACATTGGAAATCGCACGGCGCCGACGTGGTGCTGTGCGATTGGCTGATGGATCGGATGGACGGCATTCAGTTCGCCACGCAGGCCGGCGCCCAAGCCGCGCGCGCCATCGTACTGGTGACCGGATTCGGCGACGAAGCGTTTCGCAAGCGCGCCGCTGCCGCCGGGATTCGTCATTTCCTGGAAAAGCCGATCACGGCCAAGGGACTGCTCGAAACCGTCGCGCGCGTGGCGGCGAGCGACAAAAACTAAAAATTAAATCGGGCCGTCGTCGTCTTCGTCGGAAAGACGAGGGTCCTCCGCATCGTCGGTGGGTTCCTCGCCGGGAACCGGCAGGGTTTCGCGGACCGATTCTATTTTGGCGTCGGGAAATGTCGCCATCACCGCCTTGATAAGCGGATGCTGCGCGACCTCTTCCTTGATCTGCCGATTATGTTCGCTGCGTTGCGCTTGAAGGGTTGGCTCGCCGTCCTCTCCCGAGACGGTGACGAACCAGGATCGCCCCGTTGCCTTGTTCAGAAAGCCGATCAGCCGCTGCGGCACGTCGCGCGGCGCGCTTTCGCTCAATCGAAGTTCGATCCGGCCCGGCTCGAAGCGCACCAGATGGCAGTGATTGACCAGATTCGCGCGCAGCACCTGTTCGCGGTACTCGTCGGCTAGCGCCACCACGTCGGCGAACGACGTCGGCGCGGGCATCGCCTGGGCACGCGGTGCCTCGGCGTCGGCGGGGCGGCCGACCTCGATCGCGGGCTGGGCGCCGCCGCGGCTGGCCCGGGTGCCGCCGTTGCCGCCGGCCGGGCCGGGCGAGTCGGCAGTGCGTTGCGGTACGGGGGCCGGGGTGTTCCCGCCGTCCGATCGGCCGAGCGAACGGACGGCTTCCTCGGGCGTCGGCAGTTCGGCGGCGTGGCCCAGGCGCACGAGCACCATCTCCGCCGCGGCGATCGGCGACGGTGCGTTGCGAACCTCGCTCAAGCCCTTCAGAAGCATCTGCCAGGCGCGAGCCAGCGCCGACATGGAAAGCGTCGTCGCCATCTCTCGACCGCGAACGCGCTCCAGTTCGGGCACCGCCGGATCGTCGGCGACGGTCGGCACGATTTTGACCCGCGTCAGCCAGTGGGTCAGTTCCAGCATGTCCTCAAGCGTCTGCGCCGGATCGGCGCCCGATCGATACTGCGCCGCGAGCGCGTCGAGGGCCTCGGCCATTTGGCCGCGCATGACGGCATCGAGCAGATCGAACGTCAACGTGCGATCGGCGAGGCCGAGCATGGCCCGGGTCTCGTCCTCGGTGACGGCCGTGCCGGCGGCGCGCGAGATCGCTTGGTCGAGCAGGCTGAGGCCGTCGCGAACGCTGCCGTCGGCCGCCCGGGCGATCAGGCGCAACGCGCCCGGCTGGATTTCGGCGCCTTCCTTGGTCGCGATGCCGGCGAAATGGGCCTCGAGAGTCTCGACGTCGATGCGCCTGAGATCGAAACGCTGGCAGCGCGACAGCACCGTCACCGGAACCTTGCGGATTTCGGTGGTGGCGAAGATGAATTTCACATGCGGCGGCGGCTCCTCCAGGGTTTTGAGGAGCGCGTTGAACGCGTTCTTGGACAGCATGTGGACTTCGTCGACGATGTAGATCTTGTAGCGCGCGGTCGTCGGGCGATAGCGCACGCCGTCGATCAATTCGCGGATGTCGTCGACGCCGGTGCGGCTGGCGGCGTCCATCTCCATGACGTCGACGTGGCGATCTTCGGCGATGGCCGTACAATTGGCGCAGACGCCGCACGGTTCTGCCGTCGGGCCGCCCTTGCCGTCGGTTCCGATGCAGTTCAGCGCGCGGGCGATGATGCGCGCGGTCGTCGTCTTGCCGACGCCGCGCACGCCGGTCAGCACGAAGGCATGTGCCAAGCGCCCGGCGGCGATGGCGTTGGCAAGGGTACGGACCATCGCTTCCTGGCCGATCAACTCGGAGAAGGTCGTGGGCCGGTACTTGCGGGCGAGAACCTGGTAGGCGGCGTTGTCCTCGGACGGGCGCTCGTTGTCGGAGGGACCTTTCTTCATCGGGAGCCGCTTTCCGGGGGTGCAAGATGGCAGGAAAAGGCGGGAGACTGGACAACGACCCAGGCCGAAACTCGTTACGGCTGCTTCCTTCCGGACCTGACCGGGTTGGCGAGGGACCTGTCCGCCGCCAGCCTCCCTGTCGTTACTATAACAGTCTCGACCGGGCGACAAAAGGCGCCGGGCTGGGGGCCCGGCGCGCGATTGCGAAAAAGCTGGAATTGGGCGGGATGCCGCGACCGGCGGCAATCCTATTGCCCGAACAGGCCGCCGCCTTCCGCGGGTTTGGTGGCCGGCGCCGGCGCGACCGGCGGCGGCAGCTTGTCCAGAACCTCGGGGGTCGGCGCTTTGCGCCGGATCGTTTGAACCGTGGGGGCCGAGTCGGCCGGCGCCGCGGGCTGCGCGCTGGGCGCAGCGGCGCCGGAGGCCGAGGCGGGCGTTGCGCCCGTCGTCTCGGGTGTCGCGTTGCCGCCGCCTTCGTTTTCCTTCGGCT
>CAZDFF010000054.1:0-2445 GCA_964504425.1 uncultured Hyphomicrobiales bacterium | reverse complement strand
ACCGTCACCTCCAGGCCGCCGGCGAACGGCAGCGGGAATGCGGTGTCCTCGAATTCATAGCGCCCGTCGCGCTCGACGATGAATCGCATTTGCGCCACCGTCAGCGGCGGCACCGTCAGGCTGGCGACGCAGGAATCCGTGATGACCTTCTCGCCGACGACGATCGATTCGACCTTCAGCTTCGAAAAGAACTTCGGCGCCAGGAAGCGGCGCGCTTCGTCGTCGCGATTGTTCAGCCGGAAGATATAAGCATTGCCCTGGTGCATGCGGACGATGCTGGGTTCGAATTCGCCATGACGAATGCGAATGTCGATCTGTCGTGCCGCGTTCCATTCGACGTTTTCGAAGTCCTCGGCACGGGTCGGCGGCGAGCAGTCCCTGGCGAGCGGCAGGTTCACGAACCCGACGTCGCCGGCACACCCCGCCGCTGCCGCCGCCAAAAGAACGGCCGTGATCGTTCGTCCTGCCGTCATTTACCGTCTCCCGCCCAGGGCCCCCTTCGAAGGCGCCAAGAGACCGATGCAATCGGATCGTTCCCGGTTTTAAGGGGAAATGGTTAACGAACGGTCAAGTGGTTGAAGCGGATCGATTTCCGGTCCTTGCCGCACCGGCCGTCCGGTGCGAGGGTTTCGGCCATGCCGACAGCCGATCCCATTGATCTCGTCTATGTCGGCGCCGGGCTCGATCGGGCCGGCGCCGAGCGGCGCGACGAGGCCTGGGTCCAGGCTCGCCTGACCGACGGGGAAGCGCGTTTCGTGCCGATTTGGCGGGCATGGAACCTGATTGTTGGCGGCGATCCGCCGATGGCGGCGATTCTCCAGGGCGCCGGCGCGGCGGCGTGCCTGGCGGCTGCGGGGCCGGTGGCGTTGCTCGGCCTCGAAGGCCGCCGCGCCTGGTTTGCGTGCGATCTGTCGCATTTGGATGAAGCAGCGCTCGGTTCGATCCTTGCCGCGGCGTCGGGCGATGCCCGATTCATGGATTTGCGCCGGGTCGGCGCCGCGCTCGCCCGCCCCCAGGCGGCGTTGCTGGCCTACGCCCGCGGCGTCATGCATTGGCATCTGCGCCATCGGTTCTGCGGCGACTGCGGCGCGCCGACCGTCGCCCGCCACGGCGGGCACATGCGGGCTTGCACCCGGCCCGAATGCGGCCGCGAGCATTTCCCGCGCACCGATCCCGCGGTCATCATGCTGGTCACGCTGCCGGCACCGATGGGGTGCCCCGGCGAAGCCCGCTGCCTGCTCGCGCGCCAGCCGCATTGGCCGCCTGGGATGTACTCGTCGCTGGCGGGCTTCGTCGAGCCGGGCGAAAGTCTGGAAGAAGCCGTGCGCCGCGAGGTGATGGAGGAAACCGGCATTCCGGTGGATGCCGTGATCTACCGGGCGTCGCAGCCGTGGCCGTTTCCGTCGTCGCTGATGCTCGGTTTTCGCGCCGTGGCGATGGCCGACACGATCCGCGTCGACGGCCACGAGCTGGAGGACGCGCGTTGGTTTACCCGCGCCGACGTGGCGGCGTTCGACAAGGCCGACCTCCGCCTGTCGCGCCCGGATTCGATCGCCCGGTGGCTAATCGAGGATTGGCTGGCCGACGACGCGTGATCGAATTAGCCGCCGTTGCGGCGGCGGACCCGATCAGCATGACCCGGATAGACACCCATGATCTTCACTTCGTGGGTGAAGAAACGCAGTTCCTCGAACGCCAGGGCGACGTTCTTGTCCCTCGGGTGGCCTTCGATGTCGGCGTAGAACTGGGCGGCGACGAAATCGCCGCGGACGTAGCTTTCCAGCTTGGTCATGTTGACCCCGTTGGTGGCGAACCCGCCCAACGCCTTGAACAGCGCCGCCGGTACGTTGCGCACGCGAAAGACGAAGCTGGTGACGATCAGGCCGGAATTCGGCTTCGGATCGGCGGGCTTCTTCGCCATGACGATAAAGCGCGTGGTGTTGTGTTCGGCGTCCTCGATGTTCGCCTTCAAGGATTTCAGGCCGTAAATCCGACCTGCCAGTTCGGAGGCGATGGCCGCCTGCGTCGTGTCCTTCATGACCGCGATCTTGGCCGCGGCGCCGGCGGTATCGACGCATTGCACCGGTTCGATCTTCAGCTTGCGAATCAATTTGCGGCACTGGTTCAGCGCGTGCACGTGGCTGTGCACGTGGGTGACCCCGGCGAGATCGGCGTTCTTAAGCCCAAGCAGATGATGGTTCACCCGCTGGAAATGCTCGCCGACGATGTGCAGCCCCGAATCCGGCAGCAGGTGATGGATATCGGCGACCCGCCCGGCGACCGTGTTCTCGATCGGGATCATGGCGAACCTCGCCTTGCCGCGCGTCACGGCGGCGAAGGCGTCCTCGAAGGTGTGGCACGGCAGGGTCGTCATGCCGGGATACGCGGCGCGGCAGGCGAGATCGGAATAGGCACCGGGCTGCCCCTGAAAGGCGATGGTGCGGG
>CAZDFF010000053.1:13762-16207 GCA_964504425.1 uncultured Hyphomicrobiales bacterium | reverse complement strand
GGCGGCGGCGGCGCTGTCGGCGACGCCGACCAGCTGCAGCACGATCGGCGGCATCAGCGCGGGGACGGCGAGGGGCACGGGCTCGGTCGTCCACCAGACCGCCATCATCAAGGCCAGCCCAAGCGTGCGCCATCCATTCAACGAAAGATCGCCCGGCGGCGGCAGGACAAGCGTGACGAGGAAGATCGCAAGCCCGACCGCGAACCCGACGGCGGCGGCAACGGGCGAAACGGTCGGCGGTGCCGTTGGGACGTCGTTCATCGGCGTTGTTTTAGGCCGGGGCGGCATTCCGCGCAATCGAGACGCGGACACGAAGCACGCGAAGGCATCGCCGGTACCTCCTTCGCCCCGTCAACCGTCCAGCACCTGCCGCACCTTCTTGGCCAGGACCGACAGGTCGTACGGCTTCCAGATCAGTTCGGCACCCTTGTCCAACTGCCCGGAATGGCCCATGGCGTCCTTCGGATACCCCGAGGTGAAAAGTACCTTGAGCGCCGGATTCCTGGCCTTCGCCTCCCGCGCCAGGGCCACCCCGGTCATGCCGCCGGGCATGACCACGTCGGTGAACAGCAGATCGATCTCGGGATGGGCTTCGAGCGCGGCCAGCGCGGAAGCGCCGCCATCGGCCGGCACGACTCGATAACCCAGGCCGCCGAGAAGCGTCATGGCGATGTCGCGGACGTCCGGGTTGTCCTCGACGACGAGGATCGTTTCCGTTCCCTTCTGAACGCCTTCCTTGGCTGTCGCGCCGGCGGCCGGCGATTTCGCCGTGTGCACGCGGGGGAAATACAGCTTCACGGTCGTACCGTGCCCTAGTTCGCTATAGATTTCGAGGTGCCCGCGCGACTGCTTGACGAAACCGTAAATCATGCTGAGGCCGAGGCCGGTCCCCTTGCCGGTTTCCTTGGTGGTGAAGAAGGGCTCAAACGCGCGCTCCTTGACCTCGGGGGACATGCCGGTGCCGGTGTCGCTCACGGCGACGACGGTGTACTCGCCCGCCTCGACGTAATCGTGCGTGGCGGCGTAGGCCTCGTCCAGGCGGGCGTTGGCCGTCGTGATCGTCAAGCAGCCGCCGTCCGCCATCGCGTCCCTGGCGTTGACCGCGAGATTGAGCAGGGCGTTCTCGAGTTCATGCGCGTCGATTTCGGTCCGCCACAGGTCATCCGCGAGGCCGAACCGGATGTCGATGGACTCGTTCAAGGTCCGGCGCAGCATGTCGTCCATGCCGCGGATCACGTCGTTCATGTCGATGACCTGGGGAACGAGCGTCTGGCGGCGCGAGAAGGCGAGCAGGCGTTTGGTCAATTCGGCCCCGCGCGCGGCCGCGATGAGCGCCGGTTTTGTCCGTTTCGACACCCGTGCGTCCGCAACCTCGTGGCCGAGGAGATCGAGGTTGCCGAGGATGACAGTGAGAAAGTTGTTGAAATCGTGGGCGATGCCGCCGGTCAGGTGCCCGACCGTTTCCATCTTCTGCGCCTGCCGCAACCGGCGTTCGGATTCCTTGCGTTCGCCGATTTCGCGAAACACGCCGATGAACTTGCGCGCGCCGCCGATCCGCATTTCGCTGACCGCCAATTCCAACGGAATTTCCTTTCCGTCCTTGCTCAGCCCGATCACTTCGCGTGGCCCGACCCCGATGATCTTGCCGTGCCCCGTTCGGATGTAATCCGCGATATAGCCGTCGTGCCGGCCGCGATCCGGTTCCGGCATCAGGATATTGACGTTCCGGCCGATCAGGTCCGCTTCCGTGTAACCTAAGATGCGCCCTGCGGAACGATTCGCCGTCTCGACGATGCCCTCTTCGTCGATAGCGACGATCCCGTCGGACACGTTGTCCATGATTCCCTGGAGCCGCACGTCGCGATCGGTCAATTCCCGGGTTCGTTCCCGAACGCGGCGGTCGAGCGTGGCGTTGGAAAGGCGAAGTTCTTCTTCCGCCTGACGGCGCTTCATCGTTTCGGTACGGAAAATTCCGACCGCCCGCGCGATATCGCCGATCTGATCGCCGCGCTCCTTGTACGGCACGATCACGTCCAGCCGTTCGCCGCGGGCAATCTCGATCATCCGTTCCGTGATCGTCGCCAACGGCTTCGTGACGGCTCGCAACGCGAAGGCGGTCGCGGCCAGAACGGCGGCCAACTGCAAGAGCCCCAGGATCAGCGCCAGTTTCAGCAATTCGCGCTGTTCGCGCTCCAGGCGCTGCAGGGAAAATGCCAGGGACAGCGTGCCGATGACTTTCCGGTCGCCGTTCTCCTCGAAATAGATCGAAGCATGGCCGCTTTCGGTCCGATGCGTGCCGAGGTCGCGCGCCCCGATATGCGTGAAGACGCGGCTTTTCTCGTCGTACACGGTGGCGGCGAGAAAGTCGCGATCGCGCGCGACTCCGCGCAACACCAGTTCGGCAGCTTCGCGGTTCAAGTTCCACAAGGCGTCGGATACGGATAC
>CAZDFF010000053.1:0-13752 GCA_964504425.1 uncultured Hyphomicrobiales bacterium | reverse complement strand
GGCCTGTTGTTCGGCGAGCGTCGCGACCCGCGACCGAAGGTCGTGGGTCAGCGCGGCGCTTTGTTGGTGGACGGCCGCGTAGGTCAGAAGAATCGTGACCAGCGTCAGACTGGCCCCGATGAGAATCACGGCGCGCCCGTAGATGCTGGATAGGCCTTTTCGCAGGTTCATCGTTTCATTCCAGGCCGCGCCGGGGAAGGGCGGATCGCCAGGCGATGGATCGGTCGCGCGTCGTCATCGGTTCGGATACTGGTCGCCGAGAATGTCCCGATACCGATCCACGTAGGGCTTGGCGATACGGTCGATGCCGCCATCGGCCGACATCTCCTGGACGCAGCGGTCGAAGTCGCGGGCGACGGCCGGATCGCGGAAATAAAGCCGCTGCGGTCCCGGCACGAATATTTTTCGGAAAACGACCGGCCGTGCCGGATCGATGTCCGGTTCCAGGCCGGCCTTATGCCGGTCGCGAAGGATGCCGATGAAATGCGCGGTGATCAGACCGTCGGCCAGGATGGCATCGGCGCGGTCGGCGAAGAGCGGCCGGATCTGGTCGAAGCGGTCGGCGCGCATGCTGAAGCTTTTAAGGCTCGGCACCGTCTTTTCGATGCCGAGAATCTTGTCGGCGTTGGGGAAGGCGACGACGCGCTTGCCGCCGAGTCGGTCGACAGACTCGATCGCGTCCAGCCCGCGCCCGACGACGACGGTGGCCCCGTCCTGCAGATGCATGAAGGGCTTGGTCGTGTATCCGGGAAACCGTTGATCGGCTTCGGCCGTCGCCAGCCCGTCGAAGGCGTCGTTGTCGCCGTAATCCTTCCAGTGGCGCCCGAATGGCACCATCGTATACCGGACGCCGTGGCCGCAGCGTTCCAAGACGGCGCGCACGACGTCGCCGATGCGGCCGCGGCCGTCAGCGTCGAAATGCGGCGGAATGTTCGGCGCGATCATGCGCAGATCCTTGGCCAAGGCAACGGCCGGGACGGTAGAAATGGCCAGCAGAACGGCCACGACATGGAATGGCGTTTTCATGAGCCCTCCTTTCGGGCCCGCCGATGCGGCACGGCCTAATTCCCGAAGATCAGAGTAACCTTATTGTTCGTTATCGGAAAGGAGGGTCGGGAAACGAACCGTCATCGCCGCAACGTCAGCGTGCCGTTTTTCACGTCCCACGACGACAGGCGTTCGAGGAAACTCATGCCCAAGAGGGAATGAGAGAGGTCGGCGCCGTTGACCGAGGCGCGCACGTCCTCCAACGCGACCGGGCCGACGGCGACCCGTTTCAGGCGCACCGGCGCGCCGAGCACGATGCCGTTGGCGGTGCGATAGCGCTTGTCGAACGAAAGCTTGGACAGATCGAATCCCAGACGCCGGGCGTCGGCGGGCGACAGCACCACGTCGGTCGCGCCGGTGTCGACCAGGAAGCGCACGGGCGTGCCGTTCACTTCGGCGTCGACGACGAAGCCGCCGCCGGCGCGGGCCTGGAAGCTGACCGTGCCTTGGCCCGTGCTGCCGCGATGGGGCAGAAGTTCGCCCAGCATGCGATTGCCGAGATCGCGGAACTCGTAACGGTAGCTGTAGCCCGCCAGCACGACGCCCGCGATCAAGAGCCAGATGCCGAGACTTTTCAGCGCCGCCGACGGTTTCTCGCGGATGTGCACGATGGCGGCGCTGCCGACCAGCAGGGTCCAGCCGATGGCGGCGACCAGGTCCAGGCGCCGCTCGGGGTCGTCGATGGCTTCGGGGAACGTGATCGCCAGGTAATAGACGAGCGTGCCGAACGCGCCGATCGCGACCGCCAGCCACAGCCAGAACGAGCCCTGGCGGCGCATCTTCGATCAGCCTTCGGCGGTGAAGGCCTGGATGCCGGTCTGGGCGCGGCCGAGGATCAGCGCGTGGATGTCGCTGGTGCCTTCGTAGGTGTTGACGGTTTCCAGGTTCATCAGGTGACGGATGACGTGGAATTCGTCGGCGATGCCGTTGCCGCCGTGCATGTCGCGCGCCAGCCGGGTGACGTCGAGCGCCTTGCCGGTCGAATTGCGCTTGATCATGGAAACGCATTCCGGCGCCGCGGTGCCTTCGTCGAGCATCCGCCCGACCCGCAGGCACGCCTGCAAGGCCATGGTGATGTCGGTCTGCATGTCGGCCAGCTTCTTCTGGATCAGCTGGTTGGCGGCAAGGGGACGGCCGAACTGCTTGCGGTTCATGGTGTAGGTGCGGGCGGCGTGCCAGCAGAACTCGGCGGCGCCGAGCGCGCCCCACGAAATGCCGAAGCGCGCCTTGTTCAAACAGCCGAACGGCCCCTTCAGGCCCTCGACGCCGGGCAGGATGTTTTCTTCCGGCACCTCGACGCCATCCATGACGATCTCGCCGGTGATCGAGGCGCGGAGCGAGAACTTGCCCTCGATCTTCGGCGTGGAGAGGCCCTTCATGCCGCGTTCCAGGATGAAGCCGCGAATCTTGCCGTCGAGCTTGGCCCACACCACCATGATGTCGGCGATGGGCGAGAGCGTGATCCACATCTTCGAACCGGTCAGCTTGTAGCCGCCGTCGATCTTTTCGGCGCGGGTCCGCATGCCGCCGGGGTCCGAGCCGTGGTCGGGTTCGGTCAGGCCGAAGCAGGCGATCAGTTCGCCCTTGGTCATTTTCGGCAGGTATTTCTTGCGCTGGGCGTCGGTGCCGTAGGTGAAGATCGGATACATGGTGAGCGACGACATCACGCTCATCACCGACCGATAGGCGGAATCGACCCGTTCGACCTCGCGCGCGGCCAGCCCGTAGCAGACGTGGTTGGCGCCGGCGCCGCCGTATTCCTCGGGCATCATCATGCCGAGCAGGCCCAACTCGGCCATCTCTCCGATGATCGCGACGTCGAAGGTCTCGTGGCGGTTGGCTTCCAGGATGCGCGGCATCAGCTTTTCCTGGGCGTAATCGCGCGCGGTGTCGCGGATCAGCCGCTCGTCCTCGGTCAACTGGCCGTCGAGCAGCAACGGATCGTCCCACTGGAACGCGGCCTTGGCGGGTTTGGTGATCTTGTTCATGTCTTTTACCTGTCGATGACGGTGACGCCGATCATGGCGTCGCGGGTGACCAGTTGGGCGAGTTCCGCCTCGGTCTTGCTCTCGGTACCTTTCGGGCGCATGGGGACGATCAGGAAACGCAGGTCGGCGGTGCTGTCGTGGACGCGCACCTCGACGTCGGCGGGCAGCCGGGTGCCGAATTCGGCCAGCACCGTGCGCGGGTCGCGCACCATGCGCGAACGGTAGGCGCGCGATTTGTACCAGTCCGGCGGCAGGCCGATCAGCAGGCGCGGGTAGCACGAACACAACGTGCAGACGACGACGTTGTGGACCTTCGGTTCGTTCTCGATGGCGCGGATGATGATGGTGCCGGCGTCGATGCCGAGTTCCGCCGCGGCGGCGTTCACGTCCTTCATCATGCGGGCCTTGAAGGCGGGATCGACCCAGGCGCGCGCGACCATTTGCGCGCCGGCAGCCGGGCTCTTGGCGTCGATGATCTCGATCATGCGGCGCAGGTCGTCGGCGGAAAACCGCTTCTTGTCGATCAGCAGTTCGCCGACCGCCTGGGCCAGGACCATGTAATGAGTATAGGGCTTGTCCTCGACGTCGGGCTGGTTCGGGTGGCGGTGCGGCTGCGCGTGCCCATGGTCGTGGTCGTGGGAATGGTCGTGCCCATGCGGATGATCGTGGGGTGCCATGGTCAGGCCTTCTCCAGCCAGTGTTCGAAGATGTCGGCGACGGCGGTGTCGTGCTTTTCGCCCTTGTAGTCCGGCCACAGGTCGGTCTGCCGGAACTGCACGCGATAGAGCGGAATTTCCGGCTTGCCGTCGCGGCCGTAGGCGAGTTCCTCGGGGTTGGCGAAGCTGCCGACGACGTCGACGATCTTGCCCGAATGGCCGCGCAGGAAGAACGGCGTGCGCACGTGCCCGGGCGGGAAGGCGGCGCGCACGCGCACCGCGGCGCCGACGGCGAAGCGCGCGGTCATCGCCCGATCTCCTTGGCGTCGGCGGTCCAGCGCGCCTCGATCTCGGCCATCTTGCGGCCGAGCTCGTCGACGTGGATGACGCCTTTTTCGATCAGCAGGTTGGCGATCCCGGCCATCCAGCGTTCGTAATAGGACATGTCGTCGTAGGCGCCGGGGCCCAGTTCCTCGATGGCGCGGCGCAGTTCGTCGACCGTCAGCACGCCGCGCTTCGGGTCCGACATCAGCCGCATGATCGCGTCGGTGCGCTTTTCCCAGGGCGCGTAATCGTGCTCGGCCGGTTGGACCGCGCCCGCGTCCAGTCCGCCCATGTCGTGATGGCGCCGCAATACCATCGTTTCCTCCCGTTAAGACGGGGAAATGCTGGCACGGACGGGGCGTCCGGGCAAGGGCCGCGCCAAGCGGCAAATCAGGCCGAAGACGCGCGGGCTTTCAGGGCTTGGCGGGCATAGGCGACGGCGGCGTAGGTGGCGACGCAATAGGGCACGCAATAGGTCAGCGCCGCCTTCAGAATGTCGACGGTGCCGCCGTTCAGGATGACGTCGCCCTGGTTGATCAGATTGAGGATCGTGCCGACGACCGCGGCGACGACCGCCGACCGTTTCGGAATGCCGCCCGACAGCGCCAGACGAAAATACGAACTTCGTTGCGAAGACATGGAACCGCACCGCCCGAATGATGTGGCGAACCGACAGGGTGATGCCACGCGACCGCGCGCCGGGCAACCGCAAGCGACGCCGCAGGCGCCGAATCCATCGTACATCCGGGGCGGCAACGGCCCGCACCGGCGCGATGGCCGCGCGGTGGTCTATGGAAAGGCCCGATCGGTTGCGGTTTCGATTGAATTTCGGTTCGCGCGCACGAGAATTCGTTCCCGGCAACGATGGAGGAAACGGCGATGCAGCGAATCAAATGTTACGAGCAGGGCGGCGGCATTCCCGAATCCGACGCCGCGCTTCAAGATCTCAGCAAGATGTTCGGCGGATACGTGCCTAATTTCCACAGGGTGATGGCGAACAGCCCGGCAACCATCGCGGCGTTCGAGAAAATGCGCGCCGCGCTTCAGAAAACGAAATTGCGCGCCGTGGAGCGCGAGATCGTCGCGCTCGAGGTTTCCCGGCGAAGTTCGTGCGAATACTGCATCGCCGCGCACACGTCCTTCGCGCGAAAATTCAAGATGAGCGAAGGCGATATCGCCGCCGTGGTCGACGGCACGCCGATGAGCGACCCGCGGCTGGCCCTGGTGCAGCGCACGACGCAACGGATCTGGGACACCCGCGGGCGGCTGTCGGACGCGGAACTGGCCGAATTGCAGCAGGCCGGACTCACCATCCCGGAAATTCTCGAAATCGTCGCGGTGATCGGCTGGTACGTTTGGTCGACCCTGACCAATAATCTGGCCGGCACCGAAATCGACGCGTTCTGGGATTCCAAACCCGCCGGCTAACCGCCCGCGGCCTTCTTGGCCTTGGCCGCCAGCCGTTCGGCGGTCTTGGCCTTGTCGACGATGAAGCGCACGTGGCGGCCGCGGCCCACCGTTTCGATCTTGTCGACGACTTCGAAGGCGAAGGTGACGCGGCGGCCTTCGACGGCTTCGACGGTCAGATTGATGTCGGCGTCCATGCCGATCAGGGTCGGCCCCAGATGATCGATCTCGACCCGGGCGCCGACCGAATCCTGGCCTTCGGGCAGCGTCGTCACCAGCCAGTCGCGGCAGGCGTATTCCATGTCGTTGACCATCTTGGGCGTGGCGTAGACGCGCAGGTCTTCGCCCATGAAGCCGATGGTCCGGTCCCGGTCGACCGTGATCTTTTTCGAATGCGTCATGCCCGGCTTCAAGGGGTCGGCCATCGGGTTCTTCTCCTTCGTGAATTTTGCCGCGCGGATAATATAAGCAAGGGAACCGCGAGGAAAGGCGCGGAAAGGCGCTGGTTCGCGATGCGAGACCGATATGCCCCCCGAATTCGGTTGTCGCCGGTGCGGCGGGCGGGTATTCCTCGTTACCCTGTGGGCGCTGCCGTTTCCCGGCGGCGCGGGATTCTGCAATGGCATCCGACGGCGACGCCCTGCTGGTAAGCGATACGACGGCCGACGACACCGATTGGCGCGACGTGCTCGACGTCGTGTTTTCGAACGTCACCGAAGGCGTGCTGGTCACGGACGCCAAAAGGCGCATCGTCGCCGTCAACGAGGCCTTCACCCGAATCACCGGATACACGGCGGCCGAGGTTATCGGCAAGGACCCGCGATTCCTCGATTCGGGCCGCCACGATCCCGCCTTCATCGGCGCCATGAAACGCACGCTGGCCGAAACCGGCCGCTGGGAAGGCGAGGTCTGGAACCGCCGGCGCAACGGCGAGGCGTTTCCCAACTGGATTTCCATCGTCGCCGTGCCGAAGTCCGGCCCCTTGCGCTACCACGTGACGGTGTTCAGCGACATCACGCAACGCAAGCACGACGAGGAACGGAGCAACTACCAGGCCAACTACGACGCCCTGACAGGCCTGCCGAATCGGCGGCTGATCCACGACCGGGTGCACCGCGCGCTGATCCGCGCCGGCCACGCCGGCCATTCGATGGCGCTGATCTACATCGACATCGACGATTTCAAGGCGATCAACGAACGGGTCGGCCACGGACTCGGCGACGTCATCCTGATCGAGCTCGGCCAGCGGATCGCGGCGAGCCTGCGCCGCCCCGACGCGGTCGGGCGGCTGGGCAGCGACGAATTCATCGCCATCGTGCCGGAGGTATCGGAACCGGAAGAAGTCGTGCCGGTCATCAAGCGGCTGCTCGAGGCGGTCGGCCGTCCGCTGGTCGCCAAGGGCCACGTCCGCGAGGTCGAGGTCGGCGTCAGCATCGGCATCGTCCTGTTTCCGGCCGACGGCGCGACGGCGATCGACCTGATCCGCAACGCCGCCATCGCCGCGGCCTACGCGACCGAACGCGACGAACGCTACGTCTTCTTCTCGCCCACCATGAACCGGGTGGCGAAGCGCGGCGTCGACGACGAGGAACGACTGGCGCGCGCGTTCGCGAACCGTGAATTCGAACTGCATTACCAGCCCAAGGTGGATTTGCGGCACGGCAAGATCATCGGCGCCGAGGCGTTGATCCGCTGGCGCGATCCCGACAAGGCCCAACTGGTCGGGCCGGAGAAGTTCATCGGCCTGGCCGAACGCACCGGCCTGATCGAGCCGATCGGCGCGTGGGTCATCGACGCGGCCTGCCGGCAAATCCAGGATTGGCGCCGCGCCGGGCTGCCCGACGTGATGGTCGCGGTCAACGTGTCGGCGCACCAGTTGTCGTCCGAGCGGTTCCTGGGCGACGTGAAGCGCATCGTCGACAGCCACGGCATCGATCCCGGGCGGCTGGAAATCGAAATCACCGAAAGCTCGCTGATGGAACGCGCCGACGACGCGATCCTGGTGCTGGGCGAACTGCGCGCCATGGGCATCCGATTGACCGCCGACGATTTCGGCACCGGCTATTCCTCGCTCAACTACCTGCGGCGCTTTCCGCTCGACGCGATCAAGATCGACCGCTCGTTCGTCAGCGACATCGGCGGCGAGGCCGGCCCGACGCTGGCCGCCGCCGTCATCGCCGTCGGCCAGAGTCTCAATAAAAAGGTCATCGCCGAGGGCGTCGAGACCGAGGCCCAGTTGTCGTTCCTGCGCCAGCAATGGTGCGACGAAATCCAGGGCTATTTCTTCAGCAAGCCAGTGCCGGCCGAGGCGTTCGCGGCGCTGATCCGGAACGGCAAGCGTCTTTAAGCAACAAGACAACGGACGGGACGGCGGCGATGGCGAAGAAGGCGACGGCACGGGATTTCGCGGCGGTGCGCCTGCTGTCGCTCGACGTCGACGGCGTGCTGACCGACGGGGGCGTCTACTACGGCGAGGACGGCAAGGTCAGCCGCAAGTTCAACGTGCGCGACGGCGTCGGCATCAAGCGGGTGCAGGCGGCCGGCGTCGAGATCGCCGTGGTGTCGGCGGGCACCACGGACTCGATCCGCCACCGCGCCGATACGTTGGGCATCCGCCATGTGTTCATCGGCGCCGGCGATAAGCTGACAACGATTTCGACGCTGGCCGCATCGCTCGGCATTCCCATGGCCGCCGTCGCCCACATGGGCGACGACATCAACGACCTGCCGCTCTTGAAGGCCGTCGGCCTGCCGATGACGGTGGCCGACGCTATCCCGGAAGCCAAGGCCGCGGCGCGCTACGTCAGCCCGAGGACCGGCGGCAGCGCGGCGGTGCGCGACGTCTGCGATCGCATCGTCGCGGCGAAGGGGAAGGCGACGGCGAAACCGGCCCGCGCCAAATCCGGCACCAAGCGAAAGAAATAATAAGGTTAACGGCCCCGCCCGCGATGGACGGGAGTCCGCGGCCCCGTTACACTGATTCCATGGGCATCAGGGCTTGTTTCGCGCGGGCGGGGGTAGTCGTCGCGCTGCTGGCGACGGCGGCGTGCGCGGCGCCGCCCTACGTTTATTACTCCGACGAATTCGACCGGCGGCGGGCCAACTACGGCCAGGACCGGACGACCCTCGCGGCAATCGTCGTCTGCTACAACGCGAAGAGCGCCAAGCCCGACGAGATCGTGCGCCTGGCCGAGAACGAGTGCGCCAGCGTCGGCCTGAAGGCGAAATTCTCGCGCACCGGCTACGAGGCCTGTCCGCTGCTGACCCCGGCCGGCGCCCACTACACGTGTTACGATCCGACCGGAACGCGAAAGACCACGCAACAGGGAGCCATACCTCGATGACTGGGACCGGAAAAATCGCCGTCGCCTTGCTGGCGCTCGTCACCGCCACCGGCTGCGCCAAGAAGGACATGGAAAACGTCAGCTCGGGCATGCTGATGGGCGCCGGCCTCGGCATGGTCACCGGCGGCGTCGCCGGCTCGTATTTCGGCGGCGGGCTCGCCAACAAGATCTTCATCGCCAGCGGTGTCGTGACGGGCGGGGTGATCGGCGCCGCGGTCGGTCGGCGGCTCGAGGGCTCGGACCGCGCCCTGCACGACCGCACGGCGGGCCAGGCCCTGGCCACGGCCGGCGACGGCCAGACCGTGACCTGGACCAATCCGGATACCGGCAGCCAGGGCATGGTGCGGCCGACGCGCTCCTACACCGCCGCCGACGGCAAGCCATGCCGCGAATACAGGGCCAGCGTGGCCCGCGCCCAGGACGTGTTCTCGGGCGCCGGACTCGCGTGCCAGCAGGCCGACGGCCGTTGGCAGGTCCTTGCCGACGAGATGGGCTGACGTCCTTCCCGCGGGAGAGGCGTCCATTCGCGGCATGCTGACGGCGTTTCTTCTGCTTCTCGGCCTGTACGGCGCGTTCGTCGTCGCGCTGTACGTTTTCCAGCGCGGCATGATGTACGTGCCCGACCGTAACCGGCCCGATCCGGTCGCGAGCGGCGCGTCCGACATGGCCGCGGTCGAGGCGCGCACCGAAGACGGTCTTTCGTTGACGGGCTGGTATAAGCCGGCGGCGCCGGGACGGCGGACCCTGATCTACTTTCACGGCAACGCGGGCAACATCGGCGATCGCGGCGGCAAGGTCCGGCCGTATCTCGACGCCGCCATGGGCGTGCTGCTGGCCGGCTATCGCGGCTACGGCGGCAACCAAGGCAGTCCGTCGGAGGATGGTTTCTACGCCGACGCGCGAGCATGGCTGCGGCACCTGGACTCCATCGGGGTCGCCGCCGCCGACATCGTGCTCTACGGCGAGTCGCTCGGCACCGGCGTCGCCGTGCAGATGGCGCACGAGCGGGCCAAGGCGGGCAGGGCGGTCGCGGCGCTGATCCTGGAGGCGCCGTTCTCGTCCATGGGCGCGGCGGCGCAAATCCATTACCCCTACGTGCCGGCCTACTGGCTGGTGCGCGATAAATTCGATTCGATTTCCAAGATCGCCGGCGTCGCGGCGCCGCTGTTCGTGTTCCACGGCGAGGCCGACCGGGTGGTGCCGTCGCGGCTCGGCAGGCGGCTGTTCGAGGCCGCCCGCGAGCCCAAGGAATCGCTCTGGCTGCCCCAGGCCGCGCACAACGACCTGTACGACCACGGCGCGGCACAAGCGATCTTGAGTTTCCTGTCGCGGTACACAGGTAGCTAAACCACTGCTTTATCAGGGGTTTTCCGCCGTGATGTGGTTAATAATAGCTTAATAACCCTTTGATGCGCCGGTCATTCGATCTATATTTTGTAGTGGACTAGAATAGGTGCGTCCGGGGGAACCTTTTTAGGGAACCTGGGCGCGGCCCGTCGCGCATGCGAAACGGATTTCGCACGACATCGCAAGGCAGCGACAAGAAGGACGCAGTTCGACCATGGCGCTGGTAGCCAAGACAGGAGCGACGACCGCGACGGCTGGTGCCGTCGCCGCGCGCTACGCCGGCTCCAGTCCGACGGTCGCGTCGATTTCCCAACCCGCCATCGAAAGCCCCAACGGCGGCGCCGGCCTTGCGTTCGACACGACGACATTCGCGTTCAGGGAAGACCCGCGCGGGTTCGCTCATAACGATAACGAACGCCGTCAGGCGCCGTGGACCGGCAGCACGCTGCTGGCGTCGTCGCAAACCTTCGCGGCGATCATGGAATCGGGCGACGGCGCGGCCGGCGACGGCGCCCGGTCGAACGCGACGCGCCACTTCGAGGGCTTCCTGAGCAAGGCGATCGCCACCTACGAGACCAACGCCAAGATCATCCACGGACAAATGGAACAACGGGGCTCCATGGTGTCGATGCGGCTTTAGCGCCGCACGCCTTGCCGACCCCGCGGCCGCCCGACGGCGGCTTTTTATTTTGTGACTTCGCCGATGTGACCGGCGCCACTGGCGAATTTGCGCGCCGGGCGCTAGTCTCGGACGGTACATTTAGAGGGTTTCCTCCGTGGCGATCGAAAGCGTTCTCTCGACGGCGGCGTCCGGCCTGCTGCTGCATTCGCGGCGGGCGGCGGCGTCGGCCGACGCCATCGCCAACGTCAACACCCCGGGCTATCGGCGGACGACGGTCAACGGCATCGACCAAGTGCCCGGCGGCGTCGGCGCGGCCGAGCGCGCGGGGGCGGAAGGCGTCGACCTGACCCAGGAATTCGTCGGCTTGATCCAGGCCGAAATCGGCTACACCGCCAACGCCCAGGTCATCCGCACCGGCGAGGACCTTTCCCGCACCCTGATCGACATTCTCGCCTGAACGCCTTCTTCTTCGGGCGCAGCGGATCGTGTTATGCTGCTTCCACCGATTTGCATTCGCGCGCACACGGGGGAGACATGGCCGCCGAAGTCGATTCCGCCTTCGACATCGCTTTCTGGTTCGTCGACACGGCCGAAGCAACCAGCGAATACCTTCAACCGCAGAAGCTGCAACGCCTGCTGTTCCTGTCCCAGGCCTATTACGCCGCCGCCTTCGAGGGCAGGGCGCTGATGCCGGCCGTGTTCGTCGCCGACGAATTCGGGCCGCTGGAACCGAACGTCTTCACCGCGTTCTCGCGCGGCCGGCCCGACGTCGACATCGAACTATTCCTGCCGACCGAGGTCGAGAATTTCCTGAGCAGCGTGTGGCGCCGGTTCGGCCACCATTCGGCCGACTACCTGACGCGCATGACCAAGGACACGGCCGCCTACAAGCAGGCGTTCGCGGCGGGCAAGCGCAACGAGATCGCGTTGGATGCGATGCGCCTGTCGTTCGTCCGCGCCGCCGACACGCCCGGCGTCGATCAGGTGATCAAACCGAAACTCCTACGCACGCCGGACGGTCGCCCGGTGTCCGTCAAGGCGTGGGACCCGTCGGCCAAGCCGGCGCGCAACGACCGGGGATGATCGTTCCGGCTGGGCGCGAATTCGTCGGCGCGCCTGCATTTTTTCCGCGAAATACCTGAAAACCGGCCGAAATCTGGCACTTTCCCTGGCTTTGGGGGTTGCGCCCTGTCGGCACTTGGATACAATCGCATTCAATCGCGCGTTTGCACCGAACCCGGGCGCAGGCGCGGCATTCAAATCAATACTCGGGTTCGAACAGGGAGGACTACAATGTCGAAAGTTTCGAAGACGCTATGGATTCTGAGCGCCGGTGTCGCGGTTGCGGCGCTCGGCACCGCGCCGGCGCTGGCCAAGGTCGAAGGCGATACCATCGTCCTCGGCGCGGCGGTGTCGCTGACCGGCAAGTATTCGACCAACGGCAAGAATACCATCGACGGCTACAACCTGGCCGTCGAGGCGATCAACAAGAAGGGCGGCATCAAGGTCGGCGGCAAGACCTACAAGCTCGAGGTCCGCTATTACGACGACGAATCGACGCCCGCGCGCGGCGCCCAGTTGGCCGAACGGCTGATCAAGCAGGACGGCGTGAAATTCATGCTCGGGCCGTATTCGTCGGGCCTGACCAAGGCGATCGCGCCGGTGACCGAGAAGTACAAGGTTCCGATGGTCGAAGGCAACGGCGCCGCCCGCGACCTATTCAACAAGGGCTACAAGTACATGTTCGCGGTGCTCTCGACATCCGAGCAGTACCTGACCGAGGCGGTCAACCTGGCCGGCGAAATGGCCGAGAAGAACGGCAAGAAACGCTCCAGCGTCCGCATCGCCGTCGCCGTCGAGAATGATCCGTTCTCGCAGGACGTCCGCACCGGAATCATCGAGGACGCGAAGAAATTCGGCATGAAGATCGTCATCGACGACAAGCTGCCGCGCGAAATCAACGATATGTCGGCGACCATGACCAAGGTCAAGGCGCTGAAGCCCGATGTGCTGGTCGTTTCCGGCCACGCCAAGGGCGCGACGCTGGCGGTCCGTCAGGTCGCGGATCAAAAGGTCTACGTGCCGATGCTGGCGCTGACGCACTGCGAGTCGGCGAAGGTGCATCAGCAGTTCCCGGAAGCGGCCGAGAACACGCTGTGCGCGACCCAGTGGGCCGAAACCATGACCTACAAGGACGACCTGTTCGGCTCGGCCGGCGACTACGCCAAGACCTTCAAAGCGCGGTTCGACTACACCCCGCCGTATCAGGCCGCCGAATCGACGGCGTCCGTGCAGGTGTGGGCCGACGCGTTCAAGCGGGCGCAATCGTTCGACACGGAAAAGCTGCGCGACGCCATCGCCAAGACCGACATGCAGACGTTCTACGGCAACGTCAAATTCGACGCGACCGGCAAGAACATCGCCAAGCCAATGGTTCTGCGCCAGATCCAGAAGGGCAAGTACAACGTAGTGGCGCCGACCAAATGGGCGTCGGACAAGCTGGTGTGGCCGCGTCCCAAGGTCATGAACTGACCGGCTGAGAAAATCGACGCCCTTCGCGCCAATCGTCGCGGAGGGCGTCGGCTTTTCGGTATTTCCGCATGTCGAACCTAGAGCTTCTGTTCGAAGCGCCGATCTTTTCCGTGCAGCTGCTGCTGGACGGCATCCTGATCGGCGGCGTGTTCGCGCTGGCCGCGTTCGGCATGGCGCTGGTCTGGGGGGTGATGAACATCATCAACATCGCCCAAGGCGAACTGGTGATCCTGGGAGGGTTCGTCACCTATTTCGTCTACGAGGCCGGCTTCAGTCCGTTTCTCGGCATTCCGGTCTCGGCGATCGTGGTCTTCTGCGTCGCCTGGCTGCTGTACCGCGCGGTCATCTTCCGGGTCGTCGACAAGGACCTGTTCATCTCGTTGCTGGCCACCTTCGGCATCAGCATCCTGTTGCAACAGCTCATGAACGAAGTGTTCGGCGCCGACATCGTTTCCGCCGACTCGGGGCTCGATAACTACCAGTTG
>CAZDFF010000052.1:0-16378 GCA_964504425.1 uncultured Hyphomicrobiales bacterium | reverse complement strand
GGGCCTGAAGGACGGCACCATCGACGCGATCGCCTCCGACCACAACCCGGAGGACGAAGACTCGAAGCGCCTGCCGTTCGCCCAGGCGGCGTTCGGCGGCATCGGACTGGAAACGCTGCTGCCGGTGGCGCTGGAGCTTTATCACAACGGCCATATGAATCTTCTGTCGGCGCTGCGGCTCGTCACCGACGCGCCGGCGCGTCTTTTGGGCCTGAAGGCCGGTGCCTTGAAGAAGGGCGCGCCCGCCGACCTGGTGGTCTTCGATCCCGACCGCGCCTGGAAGGTCGAAGCCGACCGGCTGCTCAGTAAATCGAAGAACTCGCCGTTCGACGGACGGCCCGTGCAGGGCCGGGTGTTTAGGACAGTGATCGACGGCCGCGCCGTGTTCGAACGGCCCGTTTAACGCATGGCGCCCTCGCTCGCCGCCGCCGGCGCCGCCGGATACGTTTTGGGGTCGATCCCCTTCGGGCTCGTGCTCACGCGCGTGGCCGGCCTCGGCGACATCCGCAAGGTCGGGTCCGGCAACATCGGCGCCACCAACGTGCTCAGGACCGGCAGCAAGGCGCTGGCGGCGGCGACCCTGTTGCTCGACGGCGGCAAGGGCGCGGCCGCGTTCTTTCTTTTTGCGTGGGCGGTCGGACCGGACGCGGCGCTGCTGGCCGGCGTCGCCGCCGTCTTCGGCCATAACTTTCCGGTCTGGCTCGGCTTCAAGGGCGGCAAGGGGGTGGCGACCACCCTGGGGCTGCTGCTGGCCGCCGCCTGGCCGGTCGGCGTCGGCGCCTGTCTGACCTGGCTGCTGGTCGCCGCCCTGTTCCGCTTCTCCTCGCTCGCCGCCCTGGTCGCGCTCGGGATGGCGCCGCTCTACGCCTATTATATGGGAAACGAACGGCTTGCCTGGGCCGCCGCGTTGCTCGCCGTGCTCTCCTTCGTGCGCCACCACACCAACATCCGCCGCCTGCTGAAAGGCGAGGAATCCCGGATCGGCGGTTCCAAAAAAGCCTGACCCGGCGTCAGGCGATTGACCGGTCGCCGGCAATTCTCTCGACGTTTCGCTTGACCTTTCACTTGACGAACGCGAACGAAAGAAGAACAATTTTGCCGCTATGGCAATTCCGTTTCTTCAACCCCGGACGTTACCCCCATGCCGGCGATGACCGCGACCCACGCCCGGTCGCTTTCGGCCGCCGAAAGAGCCGATTGGCTGCGGCTGATCCGCTGCGAGAACGTCGGGCCGATCACCTTCTTCCGGCTGATCGACCGTTTCGGCAGCGCCGGCGCGGCCCTGTCCGCCCTGCCCGATCTCGCCCGGCGCGGCGGCGCCCGGGAAATCAAGATCGTCAGCCGCGACGCCGCCGAGGACGAGATCGCACGGACGGAATCCATCGGTGGCCGTGTCGTCACCTGGGGCGAGCCCGACTACCCGCCGCTGCTGGCGCGCATCGAGGATCCGCCCCCGACGCTCGCCGTCGTCGGCGATCCGTCGTTCTTGAGCAAGCGCGCCATTGCCGTGGTCGGCGCCCGCAACGCCTCGATCGCCGGCAAGCGGTTCGCCGCCGGCTTGGCCCGCGATCTCGGCCAGGCCGGCCTGCTGGTCGTGTCGGGCATGGCGCGCGGCATCGACGCGGCGGCACACGAAGGCGCCCTGCCGACCGGCACCGTTGCCGTTCTGGGCGGCGGCGTCGATGTGGTCTACCCGCGCGAGAACGCCGCACTGTACGACAGCATCCGCGAGCGGGGCGCGCTGATTTCCGAGGTCGCCGCCGGCACCGAGCCGCAGGCCCGCCACTTCCCGCGCCGCAACCGCATCATCGCCGGCATGTGCCGGGGCGTCGTGGTGGTCGAGGCGAGCCCGAAATCGGGCTCCCTGATCACCGCCCGGCTGGCGGTCGAACAGGGGCGCGAGGTTTTCGCGGTCCCGGGGGCGGCGATGGACCCCCGCGCGAGGGGCACGAATGGCCTGATCCGGCAGGGTGCGGTATTGACGGAAAGCGCCGAGGATGTGCTGGCGACCCTCTCCGGGGGCCTGTCAGACCCCTTGGCCGACCCCGCACGGGATACCCCGGAACCTAGTCCGGAAGCGCCCCCAAGCCCCGAGGCTCTGGAGGCCGCCCGCCCGCAAATCCTTGCAGGACTAGGGGTTTCGGCCCTGGAGGTTGACGAAATCATCCGTAACTGCCAATTCTCCCCCGCCATTGTCGCCACCCTCTTGCTGGAATTGGAGTTGGCCGGGCGCTTGGAACGCCATCCGGGCAACAGGGTTTCGCTGCTGCCCGGCCCGTCGGACGCAAACTAGATCCATTGGAAAGTCGAAGGTCACGCCCGTTCATGGACGTCGTCATCGTCGAATCGCCGGCCAAGGCCAAGACCATCAATAAGTACCTGGGCCCGGACTATAAGGTGCTGGCCAGCTACGGCCACATCCGCGACCTGCCGTCGAAGGACGGCTCGGTGCGCCCGGACGACGACTTCGCGATGGATTGGGAAGTCGACGCCCGCGCCCAAAAGCACCTCCAGGAAATCACCGCGGCGGTGAAGAACGCCGATCGCCTGTTCCTGGCGACCGACCCCGACCGCGAGGGCGAGGCCATTTCCTGGCACGTTCAGGAGGTCCTGAACCAGAAGAAGGCGCTGAACGGCGTCGACGTGAAGCGCGTCGTCTTCAACGAGATTACCAAGAACGCCGTGCTGGAGGCCTTTTCCAAGCCGCGCGAGCTCGACCAGGAACTGGTCGATGCCTACCTGGCGCGCCGGGCGCTCGACTATCTGGTCGGGTTCACCCTGTCGCCGGTGTTGTGGCGCAAGCTGCCGGGCAGCCGATCCGCCGGGCGCGTGCAATCGGTCGCGCTCAGGTTGATCTGCGAGCGCGAACTCGAGATCGAGAAGTTCCAGAGCCGCGAATACTGGTCCGTCGCCGCCACCTTCAAGACGCCGTCGGGCGCCGAGGTGAAGGCGCAGCTGACGCACCTGAACGGCGAAAAGCTCGACAAGATGGCGATCGCCGACCAGGCCCAGGCCGAAGCCGCCAAGCGCGACATCGAAGCCGGCGTCTTCGCCGTGCGCACGGTCGAACGCAAGCAGTCCCGCCGCCAGCCGCCGCCGCCGTTCATCACCTCGACGTTGCAGCAGGAAGCCTCGCGCAAGCTCAACTTCGGCGCCAAGCGCACCATGCAGATCGCGCAAAAACTCTACGAAGGCGTCAGCATCGGCGGCGAGACCGTCGGCCTGATCACCTACATGCGGACCGACGGCGTCACCATGGCCGGCGAAGCCGTCGCCGCCTGCCGGCGCTTCATCGAACGCGACTACGGCGCGCGTTACGTGCCCGCTTCGCCCCGCGCCTACAAGTCGAAGACCAAGAACGCCCAGGAAGCGCACGAGGCGATCCGTCCGACCGACGTCTTCCGCCATCCCGACCAGGTGGCCAGCTATCTCGACGCCGACCAGTTGAAGCTCTATTCGCTGATCTGGAAGCGTACGCTGGCCTGCCAGATGGAGGCCGCGGTGCTCGACCAGATCGCCGCCGATTTCGCCACCGGCGACGGCAAGACGGTGCTGCGCGCGACCGGATCGGTCATTGCCTTCGACGGCTTCATCAAGCTGTATCGCGAAGGCCGCGACGACCCCGACCAGATGAATGGCGAAAGCGACGACGACGCCGAACGAATTCTGCCCGACCTCAAGGAGGGCGACGCGCTGACCCGCGAGAAGGTCGAAACGGAACAGCACTTCACCCAGCCGCCGCCGCGCTACACCGAAGCGAGCCTGGTGAAGCGGCTCGAGGAACTGGGTATCGGCCGGCCTTCCACCTATGCGTCGATCCTGTCCGTGCTGCAAGACCGCGATTACGTGCGTCTCGACAAGAAGCGTTTCATCCCCGAGGATCGCGGCCGCCTAGTCACCGCGTTCCTGTCCAATTTCTTCAAGCGCTACGTCGAATACGACTTTACCGCCGACCTGGAGGAACGCCTCGACGACATTTCGGGCGGACGGGTCGACTGGAAGACCGTGCTGCGCGAATTCTGGGACGCCTTCATCAAGGCCGTCGACGGCACCAAGGAACTGCGTGTTTCCCATGTGCTCGACGTTCTGGACGAATCGCTCGGCCCGCACTTCTTCCCGCCGCGCGCCGACGGCACCGACCCGCGCCTTTGCCCGGCCTGTGCCGACGGCCGCTTGAATCTGAAACTGGGCAAATTCGGGGCCTTCATCGGCTGTTCGCGCTACCCGGACTGCCGCTACACGCGCCCGCTCGCAATATCGAACGGCGAATCGGAAGCCGCGACCGAGGCGCAGACGGGACCGAAGCCGCTGGGCCCCGATCCGGCGACCGGCCTGGACGTGACCCTGCGCAAGGGACCCTACGGTTTCTACGTGCAACTGGGCGAAGCCTCGACGGAAAAAGGCGCCCCCAAGCCGAAGCGCGGGGCATTGCCGAAGGGGACCGATCCCTCGGCCGTGGACCTGGAAAAAGCGCTGGCGCTGCTGGCGCTGCCGCGCGCCGTCGGCGATCACCCTGAAACCCACGAGCCGATCACGGCGGCCATCGGACGGTTCGGCCCGTACTTGAAATACCAGGGCAACTATTTCTCGCTGAAGGGCGACGACGACGTTTTGACGATCGGCATCAATCGCGCCGTCGCCTTGATCGCGGACTCGCCCAAGAAGACGCCGGCGAAGACCATCGGCAACCATCCCGACGACGGTAAGCCGATCATTCAAAAGAAGGGCCGCTTCGGCAGCTATGTCCAACACGGCACCGTGCGCGCGACCCTGCCCAAGACGGTCGATCCCGATGCCGTGACGCTGGAAGAAGCCGTCGCCATGCTGGCCGCCAAGGGCGGCAAGAAGAAAGCCAAGGCGCCCAAGGGCGGAAAGAAGGCGGCGCCGAAGAAAAAACCGGCGGCCAAGAAAGCCGGCAAGAAGGCCGCCGAACCCGACGGCGATTCCGCCGACGCGGATGGCGAATGAGCGTTCGGTGAGCAGCGAGCATCCCCGGAAACCGAACAAGGCCGCGCCGTTTCCCACCCGCGAGGAAATCCTCCAGTTCGTTCACGACAGCCCGACGCGAGTCGGCAAGCGCGAAATCGCGCGCGCCTTCCAGCTCGACGCCGAGCAAAAGAAGGAATTGAAAAAAGTTCTGCGCGGCCTGGAACAGGAGGGCGCGCTCGGCCGCGAAAAACGCCGCTATTCCGATCCCGGCAGCCTGCCCGAGGTTTCGGTGGTCGTCGTTACCGGCATCGATCGCGACGGCGACGTGATCGCCGAACCCATCGACTGGCGCGGTCCGGGCGATCCGCCGATCGTCCGCATGCTGCCGGAACGCAGCCGCGAAGGCGCGCTCGGCCGCGGCGACAAGGTGCTGGCGCGCCTGACCCGGAACGCCGAGGGCGGCTACGACGCGCGCGTCGTCCGCAGACTCGCCAGCGCACCGAAGCGCATCCTGGGCATCTACGAATCGGCCGGCACGGAAGGCCGGATTCGTCCGGCCGACCGGCGCCTGAAGGACGACATCCTGGTCGACCCGCGCGACGTCGGCGATGCCAAGCCGGGCGACATGGTACTGGCGGAATCGCTGCCGGGGCGCCGCCTGGGCCCGCGCCACGCCCGTATCGTCGAACGGCTGGGGCCGGCCGACGGACCGAACGTCGTCAGCCTGATCTCGATCGTCGAAAACGACATTCCGACCGAATTTCCGCCGGCGGCGATCAAAGAGGCGAAGGCGACCGGCCCGGCACCGCTCGACGCCCGGGAAGACCTGCGGCAAGTGCCGCTGGTCACCATCGACGGCGCCGACGCGCGCGACTTCGACGACGCGGTATGGGCCGAGCCGGATACCGATCCGCAAAATCCCGGCGGCTGGCACCTGTTGGTCGCCATCGCCGACGTCGCCTGGTACGTGCGCCCAGGATCGGCGCTCGACGAGGCCGCCTACGAGCGCGGTAATTCCGTTTATTTTCCCGATCGGGTCGTGCCGATGCTGCCCGAAGAGCTTTCGAACGGATGGTGTTCGCTGAAACCGGACGAGGACCGCCCGTGCCTCGCGGTTCATATGTGGGTCGGCAAGGACGGCCGCATTCGAAAGCATCGTTTCGTGCGCGGCCTGATGCGCTCGGCCGCGCGGCTCACCTACGAACAGGTCCAGGCCGCCGCCGACGGCAACCCGGACGCCGCCCCCGCGCCGCTGGTGGAAAACGTCATCCGCCCGCTTTACGGCGCCTATCGGATGTTGATGGACTCGCGCGCGGAACGCGGCGTCCTGGAACTCGATCTGCCGGAACGGCGCGTCATCGTCGGCAAGGACGGCAGCGTGGTGCGGGTCGAAACCCGGCAGCGCCTCGACAGCCATAAGCTGATCGAGGAATTCATGATCGCGGCCAACGTCGCCGCCGCCGAAACGCTGGAAGACCTGCGCCAGCCCACCATGTATCGCATTCACGACGAACCGGGCCGGGACAAGCTGGACGCCCTGCGCGAATTTCTCGGCACCATCGGGCTCAAGCTCGCCAAGGGCCAGGTGATCCGACCGGGCCATTTCAACCAGATCCTCGCCAAGGCCGCGGGCACGCGCCATCAGCAAATGGTCAACGAAGTGGTGCTGCGCAGCCAGTCCCAGGCCGAATACGCCCCGGACAACATCGGTCACTTCGGTCTCGCGCTGGTGCGCTATTGCCATTTCACCTCGCCGATCCGGCGCTATTCCGACCTGATGGTGCATCGCGCCCTGATCCGCGGGTTGAAGCTGGGCGAAGGCGGGCTCGAGGACGATCACCGCGACTTCGTGCGCGTCGGCCGGCACTTGTCTGAAACCGAGCGCCGCGCCGCCACGGCCGAGCGCGCGGCGGTGGATCGCTTCACCGCGCAGTATCTCGCCGACCGGGTCGGCGCCACCTTCAAAGGCCGGGTCAACGGCGTGCAGCGTTTCGGCTTGTTCGTGACCTTGGACGACAGCGGCGGCGACGGCCTGATCCCGGTTTCGACCTTGCCCGAGGACTTCTACATTTACGAAGAGACTCGCCATCGTTTGAAGGGCCGCCGTTCGGGCCGCGAGTTCCGGCTCGGCGACGCGGTGACGGTCGAACTGCTGGAAGCCGACCGCCTGACCGGATCGATGGTCCTGGCCTTGGTCGAGGACGGCCAACGGGTCGTCGGCCGGCGACCCGAGACCGGACGGGGTCCCGCCTTCGGCAAAAACCGGGGCGGCCGGCGACCAAAACGCTGAATCCGCCGGATTCAGCCGGCAAGAAAAGGCTGACGCAACCCGGAAAAGGGGGCAAAATCAGCGCCGTGGACAAGATACGCACCGTTGGACTCCGGTTCGGCGCGCTTTTTTTTGCGCTTGCCGTCGCCGCATGCGCATCCGGCGACAAGGCCGAGGATGACAAGAAATTTTCGCGCTTCGCCGCGACCGAGGTCCTGACCGCCGGATTCGCTGGCATTGCGGACAAGTACATCGAACCGGTATCGGCGGGCACCTTGGCGCTCGAAGGCCTGCGCGGCCTCGGCGCGATCGATCCCGGGTTGGCGGTTTCGGCCGACGACGGCACCGTCGTGATGACATCCGGCGGCGAGGTCGTGGCGCAACGGCCCGCGCCGGCCGAGGACGACCTGCGGGGCTGGACGCGGCTTGCCGTGGAGATGAGCGCGGAAGGCCGGCGCCGTTCAGCCGAGCTCGGTGCCGCCAGCATCGAAAAGATCTACGAGGCGGTATTCGACGGCGCGCTATCGAATCTGGATGTCTATTCGCGATACGCCGGCGCGGAGGAAGCGCAGAAGAACCGGGCCCGGCGCGACGGATACGGCGGCATCGGCATACGCTTGCGCGTCATCGGCAATGAGATCCGCGTCGCCAACGTCATGCCCGACAGCCCCGCCGAACGCGTCGGCATTCTGAAGAACGACCGGCTGACGCATGTCGGCTCCGTCCCGATCGACGGCATGAGCGTGCACGAGATTTCGCGTCAGTTGCGCGGGCCGTCGCAATCCCACGTCACACTTCGGTTGCTGCGCGACGGCAACATGTATCCGCTGCTGCTGAACGTCGAACGTGCCCACATCGTGCCGGCCACGGTCGACATCACGACCCGCGACGGCGTGATTTACGCGAAGGTTTCCAGCTTCAACCAAGACACGGCTCACAGTCTGGAAGTCAAGATCATGTCCGCCCGCGACGCCTTGGGCGGAACTTTTCGCGGTCTCGTTTTGGATTTGCGCGGGAATCCGGGCGGGCTGCTGAAGCAGTCCGTCAAGGTCGCGGACCTGTTCCTGGCGCAAGGCCGCATTCTCGCGACCCGCGGCCGGCACCCGGACAGCCTGCAGCATTACGAAGCCGCCGGACGCGACATCGTCGACGGCAGGCCGATCATTATCATGATCGACGGCAAATCGGCGTCGGCCGCCGAGATCGTCGCCGCCGCCTTGCAGGACCGGGACCGCGCCGTCATCGTCGGCACCACGTCCTACGGCAAGGGAACGGTGCAGACCGTCATCCGATTGCCGAACGAAGGCGAAATCACGCTGACGTGGTCGCGGCTGTTGACGCCGTCGGGTTATGCCCTGCACGGCTTGGGCGTCCGGCCCACCATCTGCACGAGCGGAACCGGCGATGCCGAGAAGGCGATTCGGGGCGCACTGGCGGTGACGTCGGGCGTCGCCACGGCACTGGCCGCCTGGCGCCGGGTCGGCGTCGCCGACGAGGATGCCCGCCACGAACTGCGGGCAACCTGCCCATCCGATCCGCACGACCAGGCCGTCGATATCGCGGTCGCCGGGCGGCTGCTGGCCGAACAACCGCTTTACGACGGCGCGCGGGGGCTCCGGGGCACCACCGCCGAAGCCCGGCATTAGGCTGATTTCGCACGCCTTTGACGGCATTTTGCCGGCTCCGGCTTGACACGCCGGGCGGGCGCTGTATGGTGCCGGCCCTGCGTTCCAGACTTCAGGCGAAACGGGAGCCTTCCAGCCATGGCCAAGCCGGCGACGATCCTCATCAAACTGGTCAGTTCGGCCGATACCGGGTTCTATTACGTGACCAAAAAGAACCCGCGCAATTCCACCGAAAAGATGGAATTCAAGAAGTACGACCCCGTGGTCCGCAAGCACGTGGTCTTCCGCGAGGCTAAGATCAAATAGCGCACCTCGCAGAGACGTCCGACCGGGCCGCGCCGACCAGAGCGCGGCCTTTTTGTGTCTTGAACTATTTTACGGGATCCGCTGCGCGCGGCGCCGCCACGACCCGATTTCGGCCCAGGTCCTTGGCGCGGTAGAGCGCCTTGTCGGCACGTTCGATCAACCCCTTCGGCGTATCGCCCGGCCCTGTACTTTCGGCGGCGCCGATGCTGAGCGTCACCTTCACCTCGCCGGCATCGCCGCCCGTGCGCACGGTTTGCTCGGCCGTCTTCTCGCACAGGCGTTCAGCGACGCTCATGGCGACTTCGAGCGTGGTATCCGGCATCACGACCGCGAACTCCTCCCCGCCGTAGCGCGCGGCAAGATCGACGCCGCGCACGTTGCGCAAAATTCGCTCGGAAATTTCGCGCAGGATGTCGTCGCCGACCGTATGCCCGTAGGTGTCGTTGATTTTCTTGAAATGGTCGATATCGATCATCAGCAGGGATACCGGTTCGCCGGTATCCGCGATCCGCGCCATCGTGGCCTCGATATGGCTCGTGAAATAACGCCGATTGTAAAGGTTCGTCAGGCTGTCCGTCAGCGCGAGCGAAAGATTGCGCAGGAAGTTCGCCCGCAGCCGGTCGTGATACCGCTTGCGGCGGACCTGCGTGCGGACGCGGGCCTTCAATTCGCCGGGGTCGATGGGGCGAAGCACGTAATCGTTGGCGCCGACATCCAGCGATTTGACGAGACTGGAGGAATCCTCCTCGCCGCCGATCAGGAGAATCGGCAGATGGCGCGTCTGTTCGGTGGCGCGGAACAGCGAGACCAACCGCAGGGCGTCGTCGCCTTCGTTCGGCAAGCCGATCACCATGACGTCGGGATCCATCGCAACGATTTTGTCGACGGGCGGCCGCAACGTCTCGAACGCCATGATATGTGCCTGATCCCCGTCCAGCACGGTCTTGATCCAGGCGCATTCGACCGGCCCCTCGTCGACGATCGCGACCCGGCCGTGGCTTCCGACTTCCACCACGGTTTCCGAGACCGCGATCAGGCCGAGCTTGTGCGTCGTCGCCTCGCGCAGTCGCCATTGATCCAGCGTGCGTTTCAGGCGCACCATCGAGCGAACGCGCGAGAACAGCGTCAGATCGTTGACCGGCTTGGTCAGGAAGTCGTCGGCGCCGGCGTCCAGCCCGCGCACCCGTTCTTCCACGTCGCTGAGCGCCGTTATCATGACCACGGGCAGATGCGTCGTCGCCGGATTTTGCTTGATGCGCCGGCAGACCTCGTAGCCGTCCATGCCGGGCATCATGACGTCGAGCAGCACCAGATCGGGTTCGTCCCGGGCGATGATTTCGAGAGCGCTCGGCCCGTCCGTCGCGGTGAGAACGTCGTAGTATTCGCCCGTCAGCTTCGCCGACAGCATCTTGACGCTGACGACCATGTCGTCGACTACAAGAATTCGCGCCGGCATGACGGGTCAGCCTCCGCAGCGCATCGACGGCTTCAATTCAGGAACCTGGATACCGTATCGAGAAACGTCGGTATCGAGATCGGCTTGGCGATGTATCCCTCGCATCCGCCCTCGCGAATCTTTTCTTCGTCGCCCTTCATGGCAAAGGCCGTGACGGCCACGACAGGGATGCGCTTCAGATCGGAATCCGCTTTCAGCATGCGGGTGATCTCGAGGCCGGAGATTTCCGGCAATTGGATATCCATCAGGATCAGATCCGGCCGATGGTCACGTGCCAGCATCACCGCATCGCGCCCATCCATGGTCTGTACGGTATTATAGCCGTGCGCCTGCAGAAGATCGTTGAAGAGCTTCATGTTCAACTCGTTGTCTTCGACGATCAGGATAGTCTTCGACATTCTTGCCTTCCCCCAGAGCCTTCTTATGTCTTACGCGCCACGCTTCGGTCCGGCAGGGGGCCGGCGCACGCCGCGGCGGCGGTCGCGGCCGAAGCGCGGACTTCTATCCTAGCGGTGCGCCCGCGAGCCGGTCAACAATTGCCGACGACGACGGCGAGTCCCGCCGCACAAGAAAATCGGGCCGTCCTGTCATGGGACGGCCCGCGAGGTCGCCAGGGGAAGGGGCGGAGAATCCGGTCGGCCGGTCCGATCAGAAGATCGCGCGAAGCGGCGATCCGTCCGGCGCCGATAGAAGAAGCGTGAGCGCGATGAGGGATAGGGCGAGTCCGAAAGCCTTCAGCGTTGTCATGACCGTGTCTCCCGTTCCTTGTCGCATCGTGGCTTCATGATGCGGCATCGCGGTCGCTTCCGCAGTGACAGCGGTCACACGGCCTGGATTCTATTTTCCAGCGAATCTAAGGCGTTGTCGAACGGCGGCGAATTCTATTCGCCGCGCACTTCCTCGACCAGCAGGCGCAGCCGTCCGACATCGCAAATGACTAATGCGTTCTTTTTGCGCTCGACGATCCCCTGGCGCGCGAGATCGTTCATCACCCGCGCGACAGTTTCGCGCGTCGTCGACACCCGGCTGGCGATGTCGCCATGCACGGGGATCGGCCGGATTTCCGCGACATTGCCACCGTTGGCGTCCACGCTGGCTTGGCGCAACAGATCGGCATGCACCCGATTATTGGCGCCGAGCGTGCTGAGATCCATGATTCGATCCGTCGACGTCCGCACGATCGACGCCAGATGACGCATCACCTTGATCGCGATGGGTGGCCGGGTCGCGACGAGATCGAGAAACCGATCCTGCGGCAAGGCCGCGATCAGACACGGCATCAAGGCCATGACGCTGGCCGAACGCGGCTGGCCGTCAAGCGCCGCCAGTTCGCCGAACCACCCGCCTTGCCCGACGTCGTCCAACGTGATCTCGCGGCCGGAAACGGAATAATTGACGACGCGGACCCGCCCGTCGACGACGAAGCAGACATCGCGCGATTCGCTCTGGCGATCGATGATCTGTTCCTGGACCGCGTAGCGACGCCACCGGCAGGCCTTCTCGACCTCGGTGCGTTCGCCCGGATCGAGGCTGGCCAACAGGTCCACCCTGGACAGCGATTCGGCGACCGTCTCCCCCACGGTTCCTACCCTTCCCCGACGAGCATGTTCCGGACTCTGATCGGCCCGGTTTCGATCCCGCTTACTTTACGGCCCTTCTAGAGCAATTGCATGTATCTTCTGAACCTTACGGGTCGCTGACTTGCGCGCATCGCCTCGGCCCGTTTATGGTTTGCCCGGCCCGCCCGGTCGTTACCGCCGGTCCCGAAGGACGGAATCCGATGTCGAACGCCGCCATCTCTCGTGCCGAAACGACCGCGGCGGCGCCCGGAACCGGCCCGGTCATCGCCGCCGTCATTCCTTGCTTTCGCGAGAAAGATCATGTGCTCGGCGTTCTGGCGGGGATCGGGCCCGAGGTGCGCCATATCCTCGTCATCGATGACGCCTGCCCCGTCGGTACGGGCAAGTACGTTCAAACGGAATGCCGAGACCCCAGGGTCGAAGTGGTCTTTCATCAATCCAACAAGGGCGTCGGCGGCGCGACGCTCACCGGCTACGCGCGCGCCGTGGCCAAGGGCGCCGACATCATCGTCAAGCTGGACGGCGACGGCCAGATGGACCCTGCCTTGATTCCCGCCCTCGTTCATCCGATCGCCGCCGGCGAAGCCGACTACGCCAAGGGCAACCGTTTCAACGATCTTTCCGGACTGCAAGCCATGCCCGTGGTACGGCTCGTGGGAAATATTTTTTTGTCGTTCGCGTCGAAGATGTCGAGCGGCTACTGGAATGTGTTCGATCCGACCAACGGCTTCACGGCGATCCACGCCAAGGTCGCCCGGTTGCTGCCGAGCGATCGGATCAGCACCGGCTATTTTTTCGAGTCCGACATGTTGTTCCATCTGAACCAACTGCGCGCCGTCGTCGCCGACGTGCCGATGCACGCGCGCTACGGCAGCGAGCAAAGCGACTTAAGCGTTTCGCGCGCATTATGGGAGTTCGCCGCGAAACACCTATGCAATACGGCCAAGCGGATCGGATATACCTACTTTCTGCGCGATTTCGGCATCGCTTCGATCGAACTGGCCCTCGGCAAGCTGCTGTTCTTGTTCGGCGTCGCGTTCGGGATCGTCAAATGGATCGAGAGCGACCGAACCGGCGTGCCGCAAGGCGCCGGCACGGTCATGCTGGCGGCGCTGCCCGTCATCATCGGCACGCAGCTGCTGCTGCAGTTTCTCAATTTCGACATCCGCAACGTGCCGCGCCAGCCGTTGCATACGAGGCTGTGAAGGACCCCTGCGTGACGACAGGAGAACCCGAAAATTTCTATGCCGGATACGCCGCGTTCAAGGACTACCGGCAACCCGGCTTGAAGCGGAAGCACATCCGTTGGTTCGACGCGGAGTTCTGGCGCCCTGCCGAATGCCGGAGCGACATGTCGATGGCCGAGATCGGCTGCGGCACGGGACAATTTTTGACCTACCTCCTGGCCAAAGGCGTGACCAAAATCGTCGGTGTCGAACAGGATCCTCGCGCCGTCGCGGCGATGAACCCGTCCGCCGCGGCCGTCGTCAATGTCATCGACGTTTGGACATGGTTGAACGGCTTACCGGCAGAAACGCGATTTGACCGCATCGCCATGCTCGACGTGCTGGAGCATTTTTCGGCGGACGACGGCGCCCGCCTTCTCAGGGAGCTCCGGAAAGCATTGAACACAGATGGTCGGATCGTCGTCAGAGTACCGAACATGTCTTCGCCATGGGGCGCGCAGCATCAGTTTTCCGACTTGACGCACAAGGCCGCCTATACCCCGATCAGCCTGCGCCAGCTCGCGCTTGCTGCGGGATACGAATGCATCCGAATCGTCCCGCAGCGGCGCGGCAGCCCATTTCGGCGCACCGCCGAGGATATACTGAATTGGACTCTGTCGCGGATATTGAGCGAGCCGCCACCGCTATGGAGCGCCAACATGATTGCCGTGCTGGCGCCGCAGCCGGCATGAGGCGGTTACCGGCGTAGCTTACCCTCGCAATCGACACCGTCGGTGAATATCGGCTCATGCTTGGTCGAGCACGTTCGCTCGAACGCCCTTCCCGGCAGCGCCTGGGCAAGATAACCGGCGACGGCCGGCGCGCGGCCGCGCTCGCCCCGCACCATCAGGCAGGGATGGGCCGCAGCGATTTCCGCGATATTTCGTTCGCCGGACCAGTCGCGCAACCGAAACCGGCCGGGATGCGCCCAATCGTCGAGCCAGAATTCGCCTTTTGCCGTCCGCTCTTTCAGGAACGGGGCGAATCCGGGATAGCGCGGCCGGCCTCGATTGTCGGTCGTCACGACGTGGTCGGCCAAATAGAGCGCGAACGCCGGGCTGGACGCCGCGTAGAAGTAAATTCGCGCGCACGATGAAAACGTTGCGTTGTCCACCGAACGGGCGGCGCCGGCGATATCCCGAAACTCGCGATGCAGCTTCGCCGCGCCGGCGCCGGCACCGATGGTAAGGGCGACGGCGACGATGACCCCCAATGCCGCCACCCGGGCACGGATCGCGACCCGATCCGGCAGCATCTCGGGCAGCAGCCGCAGGATCGTCGCCAAGATCAGTGCCGACAGCATGTAGGACGGGATCATGTATTGGCCCCATGGCTGCTTGGCCACGACCACCGCTTGAACGGCTTGGGCCAGAACCGTTCCGGCGAGGAGCCGAACGTCGACGGACGGCAATGTCCGTCCTTGCCTCGCCCGCCAGGCGGCAAGCGCGAGCACCACGATCCCCAGCAGACAGACGATGCCCATCGGCGGCCGGCGCAGCATGCGGAAGGCCTCGCCGGCATACGCGACGGCATCGAACGGCGCCGCGCCGCCATGACCGTGGGGCCCGCTCGCGCGCACGACGTCGCCGAGCCATGTCGCCAGCATCGGATAGGATTGCGCGACCGGCAACGTGAAAGCGAACAACGACAGCGCCCCGGCCACGATGTAGATTCCGATCGCCGTCGGCGTCGCCAACACGAACAACGGCAACACGAAGACCGGCAGCGCCGTTACCTTCGTGGCGCCGGCGAATCCCGCGACCGCGCCGAAAGCGACGGCCAGCCGGACGCGATGGTTTTCGACCGTGCCCGGCTTCATCGCGTAGGCCGCGACTCCGATCAACGCCATCGTCGCCAGAATCAAAAGCGCCTCGGGCTTGACGTGAAACGCGTTCTTCAAGATCAACGACGACAGCATCGGCGCCGTCTGCAACAGCATCGCCGCCGGCAGCGACCCCATGGCGCGGAACCCGACCCATCCGAGAGCGATCTGGCCGAGCGCGTTCAGGGCGATGAAGGTCCCACCGAGGACGCGAAGATGCCGTTCGGGATCGCCGAGGACCGCCGCGACAAACGCTTCGCCGCCGGCCGACGGATGCATGGCCTTCAGTACCGCCGCGCCCAGCGCCTGCACCGTGACGCCCGGATGGTAGATCAGAGCGGACGATTCGAGCGTGGCGATCTTGATCGCGCCGAACAGATAAAAGTAATCGGGATCGATATTCGGCCACAGCCAAAAGGGCCCGGCGGCATGGCCGAGAACGAGGGCGAATGCCGTGGTGACGACCGGCAGCGTCGATAACGCTGCCCATGCGCCCGGTCCCAGGCGCGCACCTTGCGGTTCGACTTCGCTCATTATGGCCCCGCCGTGCGCCGATCGACCGCACGTATTTCCCGCCGAATCGCGGGCTACAGATAATGGTCGAACGGAAACGCATCCGCAATCGCGGCCAAATGACCGAAAAGCGCCGAAATCGGGTATGCACGGGCCGCTCGTCTGTTGACAGGCTGGCATCGAAAACCGATGATTTCCCGGTATTTCGCTGTCGGCCCCCAATTCGCTGGCGGCGGGTCGGGGGCGGCCGGGACTTCGCCGGCATTTCAAGGATCAGGACAATGACGCGAACCGCAGTTCTCTTGGCATGTCTGGTCGCTTGGGCGGCGAACGACGCCTTGGCGCAGACGGCGGCCCCGGCCGAAGGCGGGCCCAAGGGAACGATGAACGCGGTTTCTTTTTCGCCGATGCCGTCGAACGCGCCGATTGCCGTTCGCCCGCTCGACGATTCCGACATCAACGTTCGCTTGAAGAAAACGTTCGAGACCGCGCTTCGATCCAAAGGCTTCAACGTCGACGACAAGGCGACGCTGGTCATGACCGTCGAGACCCGCGACGAAGTCGGGGCCTGGACCGATCAAGGCCGGCGATCCTTGATCGAGTTGCAGGCGAAAGGCGGCGTTGTGGTGGTCGATCTGGACACCAGCCTGAA
>CAZDFF010000051.1:0-16424 GCA_964504425.1 uncultured Hyphomicrobiales bacterium | reverse complement strand
ACTCCCTTCACACGGGAGGGGTCACAAGTTCAATCCTTGTCGCGCCCACCATTCCCTGCCTTCCCCGCACGTTTCAAGCAATTATTCCTATATAATCGGGCGACCTAGAAGTTCGTGATCGGGCCCGGGCCGTGTTGCGGCGGCGGTGCCTTCATCAGAAGCAATCCCGCCTCGACGCCCAACAGGATCGCCGCGACGACCGTCAGGAACAGCACGGTGCCGACCGGCGGCCGATAACGCTCGAAAGTCGGCACGCCGTCGTCGCCGGGCGCGATCACCTGCGGGTTCTGGTCCGGAAAATACGGCGCGCGCGTGCGGCTGAGGAAGCTTTCCTGCATCTGGGCGAAATGGCGATCGACCGAACGATATTCGGCGACGACCGGCCAGATCAGCGCGACGAAAAAGATCGCCGCCGACGCGATGGCGAACCACGACGCCGGCCCCTTCGACGTCAGCCAGCCGGCGAAGATCGCCGCGCCGACGGCACCGAAAAGATTGACGACGCTCAACAGACGCATGGATTTCGAAGAAGAGGCCACGGCTTTTCCCGTCCGTTCCGTCGAATCCGATAAATTCTACCCCCACCCGCGCCTGAGAACCAGGGTCGCCCAGCCGTCCCGAACGACGCGACGAATGCGGCCGAGTCCGTGTATGCGGGCGGCGGCTTCGACCCACGGCGCATCGGCGACGATCAGGCCGGAAAACACGGCGATGCCGCCGGGCGTCAACGCCGAGGCGACGGCGCCGGCCATGCGGACCAACGGCCGGGCCAGGATGTTGGCGGCGATCAGATCGTAGGGCGCGCGGGCCCGTACCAGCGGCGCCTTCATGCCGTTGCCGACGGCGAAACGAATCCGTGGGGAGAGCCGGTTTCGGCGGGCGTTTTCGCGCGCGACGGCGATCGCCTCCGGATCGATGTCGACGGCGAGCACCCGCGCGGGCCAGGTCCGGGCCATGGCGAAGGCGAGGATGCCCGAGCCGCAACCGAGGTCGAGCACGTTCGAAAACCGGCGACGGCGGGCAAGTTCATCGAGAACCGCGAGACAGCCGGCGGTCGTCGCGTGCTCGCCCGAGCCGAACGCCATGCCGGCATCGAGCGCCAGCGCGATCCGGCCCGGCGGCACCGCGCCCCGGAAATGCGAGCCGTGCACGAAATAGCGCCCGACGGTCACCGGCTTGAAGGTCGAAAGATTGGCCGCGGCCCAGTCGGCCGGCGGCACCGGCGCGACGTGCAGGTGCGGCGCGGGAATGCCGAGCCGCCAGGCGGCCTGTCCCAGCGCGTTCACGACCGCATCCCGATCCGGCTCCGCGGCGGCGATGCCCTCGACGCGCCAATCCTTGGCCGTGACCTCGTACCAGGAAACCGAAACGCAAAAAGGCTCGAGCGCGTCGGCCATGGCCTCGGCGGTTTCGGGTCGAACGGCGAAGGCGATCCGCCACAGCAGGGGCACGGCCATGTCAGACGCTTTCAATGAAACTTTCGATGACCTTCTTGATCCCGGCCTTGTCGAAGGCGATTTCCAGCTTGTCGCCGTCGATGGCGACGATGTGGCCATAGCCGAATTTCTGATGGAACACCCGCTGGCCGGGCGACAGGTCGCCTTCGTTCCGGCGTTCGTCGCGTGGTTTCATGGCTTCGGAGCGTTGTTGGTGGCGCAGGCGGGGACTTTGCCACCGGCCGGATTGAAAGGCATGCACGTCCTCGGCCATGCCACGCCCGGCGGTGCCGCCGTAAAGCCCGCGCTCGGCCGCGTGCGTCACATGATCGCCCGGCAGCTCGTCGATGAAACGCGACGGGATCGCGCTTTGCCACTGGTTGTAGACGCGCCGGTTGGCGGCGAACGAAATCAGCGCCCGGTGTCGGGCGCGGGTGATGCCCACATAGGCAAGACGGCGTTCCTCCTCCAACGACTTCAGGCCGCCGTCGTCGAGCGCACGCTGATTGGGGAATACGCCTTCCTCCCATCCGGGCAGGAAAACCGTGTCGAACTCCAGCCCCTTGGCGCCGTGCAGCGTCATGATCGTCACCTTTTCGTCGGACTGGGATTCCTCGATTTCCATGACCAGGCTGACGTGTTCCAGGAACGCGGCCAGACTGTCGAATTCCTCCAACGCCGAGACGAATTCCTTCAGGTTGTCGATGCGCCCCGGCGCGTCGGGCGAGGTGTCGGCCTTCCACATCGCCATGTAGCCGCTTTCGTCCAGGATCTGCGCCGCCAGTTCGGCGTGATGGATGCCGGGGAGCAGTGACCGCCAGCGCGCGAAGTCCTCGATCAGGTCGGCGAGCGTCTTCCGTGCCTTCGGTTTCATCTCGTCGGTGTCGACCAGCTTCCGGACACTTTCGGTCAGGGATATCCCGCGCGCGCGGGCGAAGACGTGGATCATCTGCAAGGTCGCCGGGCCCAAGCCGCGCTTCGGCACGTTGACGATGCGTTCGAACGCGAGATCGTCGTCGGGTTGCGCAACGACGCGAAGATAGGCCATCGCGTCGCGGATTTCCGCGCGTTCGTAGAAACGAGGCCCGCCGATGACCCGATAGGGAATGGCCAGCGTCATCAGCCGTTCTTCGAATTCGCGGGTCTGAAACCCGGCCCGCACCAGGATCGCCATTTCGTTCAGGGAATGGCGCTTGGCGTGCAGCGCCTCGATTTCGTCGGCGACGACGCGGGCCTCCTCCTCGCCGTCCCAGACGCCGGTGACCCGGATCCGTTCGCCTTCGCTGACGTCGGTCCAGAGCGTCTTGCCGAGCCGCCCTTCGTTGTGCGCGATCAGGCCCGAGGCGGCGGCAAGAATATGCGGCGTCGAACGGTAGTTCTTTTCCAGGCGCACGATCTTGGCGCCGGGAAAATCGGTCTCGAAGCGCAGGATGTTGCCGACCTCGGCGCCGCGCCAGGAATAGATCGACTGGTCGTCGTCGCCGACGCAGCAGACGTTGCGCCGGCCCTGCGCCAGGAGTCGCAGCCACAGGTATTGCGCGACATTGGTGTCCTGATATTCGTCGACCAGCAGGTATTTGAACTGGTTCTGATATCGCTTCAGGATTTCCGGTTCGGTCTGAAAAATCGTCAGGCAATGCAGCAGCAGGTCGCCGAAGTCGGCGGCGTTCAACACCTTCAGCCGTTCCTGATATTCCTGATAGAGGCCGAGCAGCTTGCCCTCGGCGACATCCTCGGCCTCGGCCGTCGGCACCTTGTCCGGCGTCAGGCCCTTGTCCTTCCAGCGCTGGATCACGCCGGCCAGCATGCGCGGCGGCCAGCGCTTCTCGTCGACCCGGGCGGCGGCAGTCAGTTGCTTGATCAGGCGGACCTGATCGTCCTCGTCGAGAATAGTGAAATTCGACCGCAGCCCGACGACCTCGGCGTGGGCGCGCACGATGCGCGCGCCGATCGAATGGAAGGTGCCGATCCACCAACCTTCGAGCGGACGGCCGAGCAACGTCGAGACCCGGACTTTCATTTCCCGGGCGGCCTTGTTGGTGAAGGTGACGGCCAGGATTTCCCACGGCCGCGCCCGCCCCGTGATCAAAATATGCGCAAGCCGGGTGGTCAGCACCCGCGTCTTGCCGGTGCCGGCGCCCGCCAGAACCAGCACCGGGCCGTCGACGGTCTCGACCGCTTGGCGCTGGCTTTCGTTGAGGCCCTCGAGATAACGCGGATTGGCCATGACCGCCGGTTGCGGCGGCTCCAACGGCGCCGCCGCCGCGTCGTCGGCGAGATCGAACGGGTCTGACATGGGGGGACTTATATCATCCGACGCCGGCCGGGAGGGGGAATTTGGGCCGATCCGGATCAGGCGATGGCGCCCAAGGATTTTTCCTTGATCGACGGGGCTTCCAGGCCCCACCACTCGCGTCCCACGGTCGCCAGAAGGCTGCGGTAGTGAAGGGCATGGACCAGATTCCCGCGGTCCAGATTCGCGAGCGACGGTTGCGATCCGTAGAAGCCGCCCTTGACCTTGCCGCCCATCAGGAAATGCGCGGCGGCGGTGCCGTGGTCCGTGCCGCGGCTGGAATTTTCCGTGACCCGGCGGCCGAATTCGGAATAGGTCATGACCAGCACGTTGTCCCAGAGCCTCTTCTTCTTCATGGCCTGGGCGAAGGCGTCGAGCGAACGGGCGAGTTGGGACAACAATTGCCCATGCGGCCCCGCCTGATTGGAATGGGTGTCGAACCCGCCGAGCGCGACCTTGATGACTGGCGTCTTGACGCCCGCGACCAGCAATTTCGCCGCCGCTTCCATCTGTCTGCCCAAGGGTTCCGGCGGGAACGCCACCCCCGGATCGGCGGCGGCATAGTTGCTTTGGGCGATGCTTTCGGCGGCATGGCGCATTTCCATTTTTACTTTCAGGATATGCGCGAGCGCCGGATTCTTGACGACCGACATCTTCATCTGGGCGCGCTTGACTTCGTTGCCGACGGCTTCGGGGTTTTTCAAATTCACCGTGCGTAGGCCGCCGCCGAACAACGGCCCCGGCGCGTCGCGGCCGAGCACGATGCCGTCGGCGGCGAAGGTGACGGGCGGACGGGCTTCGGCCATCAGGCGCGCGACCCATCCTTCGTCGAGGTACGCGGTCGAGTCCGACCCGGTGTCCCAGATTTCGATCGAGCGGAAGTGCGACAGGTTCGGCCGCGGATAGCCGACGCCCAGGGCGATGCCGAGATGCCGTTCTTCCCACAGATGCGTCAACGGCGCCAAGCTCGGATGCAGCCCGAGGCGCGGCTCGATCTTCAAGACCTTGTCGCGCCCGACCGCGAGCGTCGGGCGCGCCCGGTAGTATTCGTCGAAACCGTAAGGCACCACGGTGTTGAGACCGTCGTTGCCGCCGTGCAGTTCGACCAGCACCAGGGTCCGGTTCCAATCGGGCCCGGCGCCGAGCGAGCGCGCCGTGACCGGCGATGTCGGCTGGGCCCGAGGCGCGGGCTGCACCTGGGCCCACGCGACGCCGCCGAACGGCGACAGCACGACCGGCACGGCACCGGCCATGGCGAGAAAGCGGCGACGGTCGAGCGCGTGCATCGGATGCCTCATTTCACCTGATAGGCGGGATCGAGCAGCAGTTGGCGAAGCGCGTCGACGGTCGCCACGCGATCGGGCGGTGGCTCCAGCGGCGCCAGCGCCAACACGACCTTGGCCATCGTTTCCGCGTCGCCGCCGACGCGGGCGGGGAGCCCGCCGTCCATCGCCGCACTCATGCCCTTGTCGCGCACCATATCCCGATTCTTGCCGACCTTGCCGTTCATGGCCATTTCGGCGCCGCGCGACACGCGACGCAGGAATCGCTCGCGCGCCTGAAGGCTGGCCGCCGTGATCCATGCGGTGCCGCCCGGCCAGCCCTTCACGTTCGGCGGATCGAACACGTCCTGCCCCAGGGCGCGCGTCGCCTGCACCAAGCCGCGACCGTCTTCCGGATGGATGCCGGCCAGGCGCATCGTACCGACGACCAGGTCCACGGGCGATTTGACCAACGCGCCGCGATTGGCCGCGTCGCGGAACTGCGCCCGCGTCAGGACCGCGCGCATCAGCGGCTTGATCTCGTACCCGAATTTCCGGAACACGCCGGCGAGGTGACGAATGTCGGCCGGATCGGGCGCATCGGACACGAACTCGCGCCACAGTTTCTCGGCGATGTGTTCGCCGGCGCGCGGATGGTCGAGAACGATGCGGAGAATATCGTCGCCGGTGAAACGCCCGGTGCGGCCGAGGAACGTCTTAGCGCCGCCGTCGTGCTGGCGCCGGTTGAAGGCGAAGTCGCCGGTCTTGGGATCGATCGTCCAACCGGTGAAGGCGCGCGCGGCTTCGCGGATGTCGGACTCGGTATAGCCCTTGCCTTCGCCGAGCGCGAACAGCTCCAGCAGCTCGCGCGCGAAGTTCTCGTTCGGCTGCCCGGCGCGATTCTGCCGGCCGTCGAGGTAGATCAGCATCGCAGGATCCTTGGCGACCTGCGACAGCATGACCGAGAAATTGCCGAGGCCGTGGCGTCGGAAGATTTGGTTCTGGCGGAACATCAATTCGGACGAACGCACCTTTTGCAGGCTCGACGTGAAATGGTTGTGCCAGAACAGCGCCATGCGCTCGGTCAGCGGCGTCGGCGTCGCGGTCATTTCCATCAGCCACCACGCCTTCAGGTCGATGGCGTGTTCCCGCATTTCCTGGCGTCGCGCCTTCTTTTCGGCATCCGATTGCGGACGCCCCTTGGCGGCGAAAGCCGGCAGTTTCGATGTCCATTCGGGCGGCCGGGTGACGGCAGCGGTCCTTGCCCCCGCCAGCATCCTGTCGACGGCGCGGCCGTAGTCTTCGGATCGGATGGCCTCGATTTCGACCAATGTGGGCGCCGCGAATCCGGTTCGGGCCAGAAGATGGCGCGCCTCTTCGAACGTCATGGCTTGGGCGGCGTTCGCGACGAAGCCGAGAAATCCTGCGACGAGGGCGGCGGTGACACGCATAAATGCTTGATATCCGGTCTGAAATCCCCGAGTTCCCGAAACAGACGATCACATCAATGTGGCGTGATCGTGACGCTGTTCGTTTGAGGCGGCCGATGGGCTCGTGTAGAATCCGAACGGTTGCGGGAACGAACCCCGCCGCCCGACCAGATTAAGGATCGCCCATGTTCGCCAATGTCGCCCCCCAGCGGCAAACCCGGCGTTCTCGGTCTCCCATCCGGGCCACCGCCGGCCTTTGTCTCGCCGTCGCCGCGTTCGCCTTTTTTGCCGCGCCCGCCGCCGCGAAGCCCGATCCGATCCGCGCCGTCGTCGGCGTGCGCTCGGTGGTGCCGGCCGAGGCCCGCACCGCCGGATCGCTCGGCACGGAACGCCAGGGCAACGGCATCGTCATCGACGCCAAGGGCTTGATCCTGACCATCGGCTACCTGATCATGGAAGCCCAATCGGCGGAAATTTACGGCCCCGACGGCAAGACGGTTCCCGCCGCCATCGTCGCCTACGATCACCAGACCGGCTTCGGCCTGTTGCGCGCGACCGCGCCGTTGGGAATCGAACCGGTCGAACTCGGGTCGGCGGCCGATTTAAAGATGGGCGCCCGCGTGCTGGCCGTGGGATACGGCGGTCCGCAGCCGGTGGTGCCGGCGCAGGTGGTTTCCCGTCGGTCGTTCGCCGGCTACTGGGAATACCTTTTGGATGGCGCCATCTTCACCATGCCACCGCATCCAGTGTTCGGCGGCGCCGCTTTGATCGCCGAGGACGGCAAACTGGTCGGCGTCGGCTCGCTGTTCGTCAACGACGCCATCGAACCGTCGGTGCTGGCGCCCGGCAATATGTTCATTCCGATCGATCTTCTGAAGCCGATCCTGTCGGACCTGGTGGCATCGGGCCGTTCGGCCGGTCCACCCAAACCCTGGATCGGCGTCCACGTCGCCGAATCGCACGGACGCGTCGTCGTCGTCCGCACGTCGGACGAAGGCCCGGCGAAGGCGGCCGGCATCGTACCCGGCGACATCATCATCGGCGTCGACGGCAAGCGCGTGACGTCGATCGAGGATTTCCTGCGCAAGACCTGGGCCCAGGGAAGCGCCGGAACGGCCGTGCCCTTGGACATCGTCAAGGCCGATACCCCGAACCCGGAAGTCACGCACATCAAGGTGCAGTCGATCGACCGGCACCGATGGCTGAAAATCCATCGCGGATTCTGACGATCAGATTCCGTGTTCCTCGTGGCGCGCCTTCAGCAAGGCCTTGTTGTAGGCCGCCATCACGTCGCGTTCGTGCACGCAGCCGAGAAAACGCTGCGACCTGACGTCTTGAACGACGGCGATGTGTTCCTCGCCGCTTTCGCGCATCCGGGCCAGCGCCGCGTCGAGATCGTCGTCCGGTGCGAGCATGGGCGGATGCAGCCTAGCGACGTCGCCGGCCAGCACGAGAAGATCGAAGCCGTGATCGAAGGCGCTGTCGGATAGGTCGGACAGGGTGACGGTGCCGACGAGTTCGCCCGTATCCTTGACGACGAAAATCTGGCCCCACGGCGAAACCTGCAGGGCCTCGCGCAGGTCCTGCAAGGACGTTTCCGGACCGGCCCTGGGGCTGTCGCCCTTCATCACCTCTTGCACCTTGATATTCCTAAGAATTTCGCCCTCGAACCCGCCCCGCAGGTCGACGCCCCGATTGCGCAGTTGAACATCGAAGTAGGAGCGGCCGTAGAACTGCTGGGTGATCTCAGAGGCAATCACGACCGCCACCATGACGCCCAGCGTCAGGGCGTAATCCGCGGTCATTTCGAAGATGATCAGTGTCGTCGAGATCGGGGCGCCCAGCACCGCGGCGGCGACGGCGCCCATGCCGACCAGCGTGTAGGCGCCGGCGCCCGAGGAATGGTCTGGAAAGACCTCGGTCGCGACGATGCCGTAGGCGGCGCCCAGCAGCGCACCGACCACGAGCGAAGGACTGAACACGCCGCCGGCAAATCCGAAACCGAGACTGAGCGCGGTCGCCAGAATCTTCGCGGCGCAGATCACGACGAACAGCCACAACGGATAGGAAACGTTGAGCGCCGATTCGGTGACGCCGTAGCCGACGGCGAGCACCTGCGGAATGAAGATGGCAATCAGCCCGACCAGAAAACCGCCGATCGCGGGCCGCGCCCATGGCGGCACCGGCAGCCGCTTCGCCGCCCGATCGGCAACGATAATCGAATGCATGAAAACAATGGCGACGACGCCGGCGACGACGCCGAGGCCGACGAACGCCGGAAACTCCCAGAACGAGGCAAGCGTGCGCTCAGGAACCTCGAAGGCCGGAAAGTTGCCGAACCAGGCGCGGCTGACCGCCGTGCCGGCGACGGATGCGATCACGATCGGCGCGAACGCCTTCAAGGCATAGTGGCCGACAACGACCTCATTGGCGAACAGCGCGCCCGCGATCGGCGCATTAAACGACGCCGCGACCGCCGCGGCGACTCCGCAGCCGACCACGGTACGCGCAAGCGAACGAGTAAGATGCAGGCGCCGGGCGATCCAGCCCGCGAGCGAAGCACCGAGGTGAACGGCCGGCCCCTCGCGCCCGACCGAGGCACCGCAGCCGATGGACGTCGCGCTGGCGAGCGCGGCGAAAAGGCCGACCCGCGACGACATGAACCCACCGCGCAGCGCATTGGCCTCGATCGCGTCGGCGACGCCGTGCGGGCGCCCGTCGGGCAGAAGGAAACGCACCATCAGCCCGACGACCAGGCCGCCCGCCGTCGTGACCGTAAGGATATGCCACCAGGGCAACAGCGCCGCGAATTCCGACAATCGCTCGGTGCCGTGGCCGAACGCGCCTATCTGAATCAACACGATCGCTTCGCGGAACAGCACCACCGCGCCGCCGACGGCGCAACCGACAACCAAGGCAAGCGCCGCCAGCACGAGGTGGTCGTGCCGCAAAATCCGGCGTACCAACCTGAGAATGCGCGCGGAACTGACCCGGGTGCGAAGCGTCATCGATCCATCGGCCGTCGGCCCTTCGGGGGCTCGGTTCGGCCGGGATTATGGACCGGAACGCGAAATAAATCCTTAACCGGGGCGGGAAAACCTTAGACCGGATGACGGATAAAGCTACGGCGACGCCGCTTCGATGGCGTAGCCGGCGCTGCGGACCGTACGAATCAGATCCTTGGCGCCGCCGTCGTTGAGCGCCTTCCGCAGCCGGCGGATATGAACATCGACCGTGCGCAACTCGACGTGGATGTCCCGACCCCAGGCGCGGTCCAGCAACTGCTCGCGCGAAAACACGCGCCCGGGACGTTCGAGCAGTACCTTGAGAAGACGGAATTCGGTCGGACCCAAGTGGATCGGCTTCGTATCGCGGGAGACCTTGTGGGTCGTCAAGTCCATGACGATCCCGCCATAATCCAATACCTCGGCGTCCTGGCCGGGCCGGGTCCGGCGCAGCACGGCCCGAACGCGGGCCATCAGTTCCTTGATGGAGAACGGCTTCACCAGATAGTCGTCGGCCCCGCCGTCGAGGCCGTTGACGCGGTCGGTTTCCTCGCCGCGCGCCGTCAGCATCACGACCGGCAGCGCGCGAATTTCGGGGGTACGCCGGATCTGGCGGCAGATTTCGATGCCGGATGTGCCGGGCAACATCCAATCCAGCACGACCAGGTCGGGAGGCGCGCCGCGAACCGAGTCTAGGGCCGCGTCGCCGTCGGAAACGACCGCGACCCCGAATCCTTCGCATTCGAAATTATAGCGAAGGAGTTCGGCCAGCGCAGGGTCGTCCTCGACCACCAGGATTTGGGTGTTCACTTCTTCGCGCTCTCCCCACTCGCGGCGCCCACAGGCTCGAGGACCGTAAAGCTCGAGGAGTCCTGCTTCGGCCGCTTGCGTTGAACCGTGTCGCCACTGACTAAGTATATCACGTTTTCGGCGATGCCGGTGGCGTGATCGCCGATCCGTTCGATGTTCTTGGCGACGAACAGAAGGTGTGTGCAGGAACCGATGCTGCGCGCGTCTTCCATCATGTAGGTCAGAAGTTCGCGGAACAGGCTGGTGTGCATCGCGTCGACGTCCTTGTCGCTTTGGCGCACGTCCTCGGCCTTCTGAGCGTCGCGCGCGACATAGGCGTCGAGTACGTTCTTGATCATGCGCTGCGCCAGCAACCCCATGCGGGCGATGCTGCGGGCCGGCCCGACGGGCGGCGCCTGGGACAGCGCCACCGTGCGCTTGGCGATGTTCTTGGCGTAATCGCCGATCCGTTCCAGCACGCTCGAGGTCTTGAGCGCCGCGACCACGGCACGCAGATCCTCGGCCATCGGCTGGCGCAACGCGACCAGGCGAATGGCGCGTTCGTCGATCTCGTGCTCGAGTTGATCGATGCGTTCGTCGCCAGCAACGACCCGTTCCGCGCCTTCGCTGTCGCGCTTGACCAGAACCTCGATCGCGGCCGCCAACTGGGCCTCGGCCAGGCCGCCCATTTCGGCGATCATGCTGTCGAGCGCCTTGAGCTCGTCATCATAGGACTTAACGGTATGGGTATGCTCGGTGGTCATTCGCTGTCTCCGTTGGTCCTCGGGCGTCCTGTGTCCATGAAACGCGTCAGCCGAACCGGCCGGTGATGTAGTCCTGGGTCCGCGCGTCCTTCGGCTTGGTGAACATAACGTCGGTTTCGCCGTATTCGATCAGCTTGCCAAGATACATGAACGCGGTGTTGTCGGATACGCGGGCCGCCTGCTGCATGTTATGGGTCACGATGACGATGGTGTAGTGGCCGCGCAATTCATCGATCAGGTCCTCGATCCGGGCCGTGGCGATGGGGTCGAGCGCCGAGCAGGGCTCGTCCATCAGCAACACGTCCGGATCGCCGGCGATGGCCCGGGCGATGCACAGCCGTTGCTGCTGGCCGCCCGACAGGCCGAGGGCGCTGTCGTCGAGGCGATCCTTGGCTTCTTCCCACAGCGCCGCGCCGCGCAGGGCGCGCTCGACCGTTTCGGTCAGTACTTTTCTGTCGCGCACGCCGTCGACGCGCAGCGGATAGATGACGTTCTCGAAGATCGACATTGGAAACGGATTCGGCTTCTGGAAGACCATGCCCATCCGCTTGCGCAACTGAATGACGTCGGTCCCTTTGTCGTAGATGTTGTGCCCGTCGACCGCGACGGTTCCGTCGACGGCCAACCCGTCGATCAAATCGTTCATGCGGTTGATGGACCGCAGCAGCGTCGACTTGCCGCAACCCGACGGCCCGATCAGCGCCGTCACCAACCCTTTCTCGACGTTCATGGTGACGTCGAAAAGGGCCTGCGCCGCGCCGTACCACAGGCAGAAGTCCTTGATCTCGAGGCTTTGGCCGCGGCCGCCTTCCTGGACGTGATAGACGGTGCGATGCGTATCGTCCTGCGGCTTGAGGGCGAGTTGAGCGGTCATGGCGCGGTCCCTTTTCTCTTAGAACTGGCTGCCGACGAATTTTTTCTTCAGCCGGTTGCGGATGACGATCGCGGCGACGTTCATCAACGCGATCAGCGCGATCAGCAGCATGGTGGTGACGAAGACCATCGGCTTGCCGGCCTCGGAATTGCGCGACTGGAAACCGACGTCGAAAATATGGAAGCCCAGGTGCATGAAGCTGCGCTCCAGATGCACGAACGGGAAATACCCGTCGATCGGCAATTCCGGCGCCAGCTTGACGACGCCGATCAGCATCAAGGGCGCGACCTCGCCGGCGCCGCGGGCCATCGCCAGGATGACGCCGGTCATGATGCCGGGCATGGCGCGCGGCAGCACGATGCGTTGGATCGTTTGCCACTTGGACGCGCCGCAGGCGAGCGAGCCTTCGCGCATGGAGCGCGGCACGGCGGCCAACGCCTCCTCGGTCGCGACGATGACGATCGGCACGGTGAGAAGCGCCAGGGTCAGCGACGCCCACAGGATGCCGCCGGTGCCGAAAGTCGGCGACGGCAGCCGCTCGGTGTAGAACAACTGGTCGATCGATCCGCCCAGCACGTAGGCGAAAAACCCGAGCCCGAACACGCCGTAGACGATGGACGGCACGCCCGCGAGGTTGTTGACGGAAATGCGCACGATCGACACTAGGCGGCCCTGCTTCGCGTATTCGCGCAGGTAAAGCGCCGTCATCACGCCGAACGGCGTGACCACGATCACCATGATCAGGGTCATGGCGAAGGTGCCGAAGATGGCCGGCCAGACGCCGCCCTCGGTATTGGCCTCGCGCGGCTCGTCGGTCAGGAATTCGGCCCAACGCGACAGATAAATACCTACCTTGTCGAAGAAGGACACGTCGTTTGCCGGATACATGCGGACCATGGCATGCAACGGCAGCGTCTTGGTCTTGCCGCCGATCTCGGCGATCTCGATGGTGATCTTTTCGGCCTGGGCCTTCAGATGCTGGGCCTCGGCCGCCAGTTTCTCGTATTCGGCCTTGAGCACCTTTTCCCGCTCGGAGAATTCGGCGAAAGCCTCCTTGTATTCGGTGCTGTCGGCGCCGTCGGCGATGGCGATTTTGCGGAGATTGAGACGCCCCTTTTCCAGGGCGTGATTGATCGCGCCGATATCGCTGCGCTCGATCTTCCTGATCTTGTGCCAAAGACCGCGCGCCTGTCCGTGCGCCGCCTGGACGCGCGGATCGTCGAGGCGAGGGTTCGGGAGCGGCGTGCCCGCGACGGAGATGCCTTTGATGCGGCCGATGAACGGCCCCCATTCCAGGCGTTCGGCGAAGATCACGTCCTTCGGGAATTCGGCCTTCGCAACCTCGTACTCGGATATCCAGCGGAAGTCCTCGTTGTAGAAATCGAAGTTGCCGGTGCGATACAGCGCCCGCCGGGCGAAACCGTCGTCTTCCGCGATTATCTTTCGGGCGTCGGCGGGCAGTCGCGCCAGAAGTTCCGGCGACGGCCGGTATTTTTCCGTTCGGAATTCCTCGCCGGCGACAACCTTGCCGTCAACCAAGGTGACCACGGCGACGGGCTTCGGCACGAACGTGACGGCGCCGTTCCAGAAGACCATCAGGAGGAACCCGACGATCATGACGATACCGAACGCGAGCGCCCCGCCCAGCGCCCACAGGAACGGTTCCCCCTGGGCCGAAAGGGCGACGCCCTTGCGCCGGACGCGAACGGATTGTGCGGGGATCGGCGTTTCCACGGTTTGGGCCATGTCCATGCTCGTCCCCGATCTTACAATTGCGCGGTGCGCTTGCGGAAGCGCAGGCGGATGACCTCGGCCAGCGTGTTGACGACGAAGGTCATCACGAACAGCGTCAGCGCCGCCAGGAACAGCATCCGATAAAGCGTGGAATCCTTCACCGCTTCCGGCAGTTCGACGGCGATGTTTGCCGACAGCGCGCGCAATCCGCTGAACACGTTCCATTCGATCACCGGCGTGTTGCCGGCGGCCATGACCACGATCATGGTTTCGCCGACGGCTCGGCCCATGCCGATCATGACCGCGGCGAACACGCCCGAAAGCGCGGTCGGCAGGATCACCCGCACGGCCGTCTGCCACGGCGTCGCGCCGCACGCCAAACTGGCGCCGCGCAGATGTTCGGGCACGGAATTCAGCGCATCCTCGGCGATCGTGTAGATGATGGGAATGACGGCGAAGCCCATGGCGAAGCCGACGACCAGAGTGTTGCGCTGCACGTAGGTATCGACCACGCTGCCGCGCGCATCGAACCCGAGCAGAAGAAGAACCGTTGCCAGAACCCAGGCGATGACGGCACCGGCGACGAGCATGGCGATCCAGCGGATCGCGTCGTAGAGACCGGCCGTGGTACGCGGCAGATCGCCCCAGCCTTTGATGAACTCGCCCAAGGGCGAACGTTCGGCGGCGATGTAGGCGAGCGCGCACCCCAAAGGCAACAGCAGCAGCGTCATGAACGGTGTGCTGGTGCCGGCCGTGCCGTTGGCCCACAGCTTGAAATCGCCACCGAAGAACGCCTGCTCGAACCAAGGTCCGCTCTGGTAGGCCAACCATGCGCCGACACCGAGCATGACGAACATCAAGGCGAATTTCGGCAGTCCGCCGTAGCGCAACGCCACCGGCGTCGGCAGCAATTGCCACGCGTAGGCGCCGGCGAACAGCGCCAGCGGCATGACGACGAACGCCAGCACCACGGCGGCGATCCAGGTTTCGACGATCGGCGCCAAGATCAGCGCGGCGATGAAGCCCAACACGACCGACGGCAGCGACGCCATCATTTCCATGACCGGCTTCACCGTCGCGCGCACTTTTCGGTGCACGAACTCGGAGGTATAGATCGCCGCCAGCAACGCGACCGGGATCGCGAACAGCAGCGAGTAGATCGTCGCCTTGATGGTGCCGAAAATCAGCGGCGTCAGCGACATCTTCGATTCGAAGCTGTCGGTGCCGGCGGAAGACTGCCACGTGTACGTCGGCTCGTCGTAACCTTCGTACCAAATCTTGCCGAATATGGATTTCCAGGTCGTTTCCGGGTGCGGCACGGAAATGTCCCAGGTACGTACCTTGCCGTCGTCGCCGAAGGCAACGATGCCGTCCTCGCGCGGGCTCATGGCCAGGATTTCGGTGCCCACGGGCCTGTCGGTGCGAATCTCGAGCAGTACCTGTTCGCTGGTCGAATTGTACATCCGGATGCGGCCTTCGGCGTCGGCGGTGATCAGCTGTTTGCCCCGTTGTCCGGCGGCAAACGCGACCACGCCGGCGGGGTGCCGTTCCAGCCGGTGTGCGCGTATCAGGGTATAACCGTCGGTGCCTTTCGCGCCCTCACGCTGGAGCTTAAAGTAGACGTCGACCGAGCCGTCCGACGCGGTCGCAACGATCGACTGTTCCCCGATCAGAAAATCCAAGCCCGTCAACAAGCCGTCGCCCGGCACGAGGTCGACCGTTTCGGCCAGCTTCGGCGCGTCGAAATCCCGGGTGTCGTATCGAAACACGTTGCCCGAGGCTTCGCCGACATACACCTGATCGGCCTTTTCGGTCATCAGCACGAACGCGACCTTGGTTCCCGTCGGCAGCGGCGGCAGTTCGGTCGTTTCGATCGACGTGGTGACCTTGCCGGTCAGCATATTGGAACGCTGCTCGGCGCGACTTATACGCGGCACACCGTCTGCATCGACCGTGGCGAAGGCGCGGCTCGGCCGTTCGGGCGTCCCGCCAAGGCGGTAATTCATGGCGACGATCGCTTTCCCCGGAACGATGTCCTGGGGTTCGTCGAGCGTCGCCGAAACGGCGATGCGCCGTACCTGACGGTTCGGGATCTCCGAAAAGATCGCCTTGCCATCGGTACGGTCGCGCGCGTCGAGCGTCCGGAGGCCAGCCGGTACATCCGCGGCGGGCAACACACGAACGTCGAAGCGAACCTGTCCGAATCTGACGGTGCCGTCCGCAAACCCGAACGCCACGTCGGCGCCGGACAACGTGCGGCCGATAGCCGTCAATTTCTTTCCCTTGAAATCCAGGTCGCCGACCGGAAGCGGCGCCCCGGTGGCGACATGAAAGGCACCGAGGCGGCCGCCTTCGGCGACGACCGCCACCATGGTCTTATATTCGTCCAATCGACTGAAAACGATCCGGCCGAGATTCGCCGGCCTGTCGATGACGTGCTTGCCGACGACGCTGCCGCCGAGGAACAGCGGCACCACGACTTCGGCCAGGAACACCATGATGCCGAAGACCGCGATGATGACGCCGAGGCCGCCGATGGTGATCGACCAGTCGGCCACCTTATCGGCAAGGAGGACGGCCTTGCTGGTGGCCTTGGCGCGACGGCGCGCGGGCAAGGAACCCGGCGCCGGCGCCTGGGTTTCCGTGGCAGTGGGAGGACTCATGTTTCAGCCATGCGCTTGGAAAAAAAGGCCGGCGACGAAGACCCGGGGCCGGGGGGATTGGCCTGATCGGTCTTCGTCGCCTTGGCTCAAGCAACTCGGGCGTCAGGAGCCCGCGCTGATCTTAAGCTTCTTCAGGTCCTCGTCGGCGACCGCGCGGGTGACGGGGAAATATCC
>CAZDFF010000050.1:0-16514 GCA_964504425.1 uncultured Hyphomicrobiales bacterium | reverse complement strand
GGCCGGTTTCCTCGCGCCAGTCCTCGCCGCTCATGATGCCGACCTCTTTCAGCAGGTCGCGCCCCTTCTTGAGGTAACGGATGCCGGGAAGCTCGAGTCCCCATTGCATCATGTTTTCGCGCGCGACCCGCACCTGGAGGCCGCCGGAGTGGAGCCCCTGGTCGACCGGGCGCACGTACACCAGAACGATGTCGCAGTCGTCGCCGCCGCCCAGGCGGGCGGCGTAACGAAGCCCCATGTAGCTTTCGTCGGAGCCGTCGATGCAGCAGAGTATGCGAAAGTGTCTGTCCTCGGACGGCACTTCCATCCCGGGCTTCCCTTCCCTGTGAACGCGTAGACGTTTTTTACGTTCTTAGGGTTAGCTTACCTCAGCTTGCGAGCAACGGCCAATAGAGCGATGCGGCCAGCAGCATGACCGCGATGGAGGCCAGGACCATCTTCCAACCGACCACCAGGAAATCGGTCGTTTTCAGGTATCCCGACGCATACACGATTGTGCAGGCAGGGGTTCCGACCACGGTCAGGTACGCGAACGCAGATGAAATCGCTGTAATGAATCCGATGACGATCGGACTTTCCCCGGCGGCGACCGAAAGCTTGAGCACGATCGGACCCAGGACGGCGACGGCGGCGCCGTTCGACATGGTGTTGGTGACGGCGGTGGTCAGCGCCGCGACGGCGGCCCAAAGGCCGATGCCGTCGTGCGCCCCCATGGGTTCGAGCGCCTTCAGGAAGGTCTCGGCGACCCATTTGGCAGCGCCGGTCGCCTCCATTTGCACGCCGAGCGATATGGCGGTGGCGTAAAGCAGCACCACGCCCCAGTTGACCCCCGAGTTCATGTCTTCCCACTTGGTCAGGCCGGCGATCAGGAACAATGCGGCGCCGAGCACGGCGACGGTGCCCATGCCGAACTTGCCGGAGATCGTTATCCAACCGATCAGGACGGCAAAGAAGATGACGACCGCCAACCAGTCCTTGCCCTTCATCGGGCCTTCCTTTTCGATCTGCGCCCGCAGCTTCACCACGGCGCGCGAGATGTCCCGGTATTCCGGACGGAACGTCCAAAGCAGGATCATCGTCACGATCGGCACTTGAATCAGGAACATCGGGTACGCGTAGATCATCCACCGCACGTAATCGATCAGGAACTTGTGCGTTTCGGGATTGGCCGGGTCGTAGAAGAACTCGCGCCAATAGCCGATCATGATCGCGTTTCGGGCGCCGCCCGACGGCGTGCCGATGCCGGCCACCGAACAGCCGTAGGAAATCGAGAACAGCAGCACGGCGGCTAGGTTCCGGACTTTCTTCGGATCTTCGGACGTCAGCGAGATTAGCGTCATGCCGACCGGCAGCATCATGGCGGCGACCGTGTGTTCGCCGATGAAGGAGGCCAGCAAACCCGACACCGCGGTGATGCCGAACGCGATGCGCGACGTCTGCGTACCGGTCATGCGCACGATCAGCCAGGCGATGCGCTTGTCCAATTTCTGCTTTACGACCGCGACCGCCAGCATCAGGGATCCCATGATGAACAGCACCGAGTCCGTCATCAGGCTTTTTGCGACCTTCGAGGAATCGATGCCGAGCAGGAAGACTTCCCCGACGATGATGAGCAGCGCCACGGTCGGAAGCGGCACGGGCTCCGTGACGAACAGGATGACGGCGACAACCGTCATGACGAGCACGATTTGCGCCTCGCGCGAAAGGCCCTCGGGCGGCGACAGGTTGAGCAGGAAGGCGCCGATCGCCATGGCCACGAAGAACCATCGCTTTTCGAAAAAGTAATAAAGGTTCATGCGCGTGCGCAGATAGCGCACGGGTCGCAAATCCTTCACGACTCGGATCTTTTGCGGCAACGCCACGACGCGCGACAGAGTGTCGCCCATTCGCCCCTCCCAGTTGACGTACCGAGGAGCCTCCCGCCCCTCGTTCGCCGCCCGGAAAGCTTCCCTTTCCGGCCGGCGCCGAACTTCCGCCCCGACTAAGCGGCGGCCTTGCGCAGCGCGCCGATGGTCGCGCCGTAGTCCGTGCCCTTGAAGACCGCGCTGCCGGCGACCAGAACGTCGGCGCCCGCGTCGACCACGGACTTGATGGTTTCGGTGTTGATGCCGCCGTCGACCTCGAGGTCGATCGGGCGCCCGTCGATCATTTGGCGCAGGCGGCGAATCTTATCCAACTGGGATGGGATGAAGCTCTGCCCCCCGAAGCCTGGGTTGACGGACATCACCAGGATCAGGTCGAGCTTGTCGAGGACGTGTTCGATGGCGGCGGCGGGGGTCGATGGGTTCAGCGACACACCCGCCTTCTTGCCGAGCCCCTTGATGACCTGCAGGCTGCGATCGAGATGCCGGTCGGCCTCGACGTGGACCGTGATGATGTCGGCGCCGGCGTCGGCGTATTCCTGAAGGTACGGCTGCGCCGGGTCGATCATCAGGTGCACGTCGAACACCTTTTTAGAGCACTTGCGGATGGCCTTGATGATCGGCGGGCCGAAGGTCAGGTTGGGCACGAAGTGGCCGTCCATCACGTCGATATGGACGTAATCGCAACCGGCCTTGTCGATGGCTTCGACCTCGGCGCCGAGGCGCGCGAAGTCGGCCGACAGAATCGATGGCGCGATCTTGATGGCGCCGGCCATTTTCCCGCTTTCGCTTAGTGCACTTTAGGGTCGAGCGAACCAGACTTGTAGCGTTTGGCCATGTCGGCGAGCGGCACGACCTTGATCTTCGAAGCATTTCCCGCCGTGCCGAATTCCTCATAGCGCGCGAGACAAACTTTCTCCATCGCGTCCATTGCCGGCTTCAGATACTTGCGCGGGTCGAATTCTTCTTTCTTTTCGGACAGAACCTTGCGGATCTGCCCGGTGATGGCCATGCGGCAATCGGTGTCGATGTTGATCTTGCGCACGCCGTTCTTGATGCCGACGACGATTTCCGACACCGGGACGCCGTAGGTCTGCGGCATTTCGCCGCCGAACTTGTTGATGATGTCCTGCAATTCCTGCGGCACCGAGGACGAGCCGTGCATCACCAGGTGCGTGTCCGGCAGCTTGGCGTGAATCGCCTTCACCACGTTCATTGCCAGGATGTCGCCCGTGGGCTTGCGCGAGAACTTATAGGCGCCATGCGAGGTGCCGATAGCGACGGCGAGCGCGTCGACCTTGGTCTTGCGCACGAAATCGGCGGCCTGCTCGGGGTCGGTCAGCAGCATGGAATGGTCGAGCGCGCCTTCGAATCCGTGACCGTCTTCCTTGTCGCCCTTGCCGGTTTCGAGCGAGCCGAGACACCCGAGTTCACCCTCGACCGAGACGCCGACCATGTGGGCCATGTCGGTGACGTCCTTGGTGACCTCGCAGTTATAATCATAGGACGCGGGGGTCTTGGCGTCTTCTTCCAGCGAGCCGTCCATCATGACCGACGTGAAATTGTTGGTGATGGCCGACATGCAGGTCTGCGGATTGTTGCCGTGGTCCTGATGCATGCAGATCGGAATGTCGGGATACATTTCGGCGGCCGCCAGGATCAGGTGCTTCAGCACGGTGTCGTTGGCGTAGGACCGTGCGCCGCGGCTGGCCTGCAGGATCACGGGCGAGTCGGTCTTCTTCGCCGCCGACATGATCGCGAGCAGCTGTTCCATGTTGTTGATGTTGAACGCGGGCACGCCGTAGCCGCGCTCGGCGGCGTGATCGAGAAGTTGTCGCAGCGATACCAATGCCATGGCAAGTGTCCTCTCAGATGTCTTTCCAGGGGTGTCCCGCAGCCCCGGCCGATCTCTCCAGAAAGAGAGAATTACTCCTAAATTACCGTCGTTTACAGTGTTCTTTTAAACTTCTTTTGTGGCGTAGATCACTCCGCCGCCGGTTGGGCCACGGCGCGCCCCAGACGGGACTTGGCGGCGGCGGCGACGGCATCGGCCGTGATGCCGAAATGCTTGAACAGGCTGCCGGCCGGGGCCGAGGCGCCGAATCCCTTCATGCCGACGAAGGCGCCGTTGTCGCCGATGTAGCGATCCCAGCCGAGCGACACGGCCGCCTCGACGCCGACCCTGACGCCGGTGCCGAGCACTTGGCGGCGATATTGACTGTCCTGGGCGTCGAACAATTCCCAGCACGGCAGCGAAACCACGGCGGTCGCGATTCCTTCCGCTTCCAGCGTGTCTCGTGCGGTCATGGCGAGCGAGACTTCGGAACCGGTCGCCAGCAGCGTGACCTGGCGGGCGGCTTGACCGGCCTTGGCCTCGGCCAGGACGTAGCCGCCGCGGGCGCACAGGTTCTCGTCGGTATGGATGGTGCGGAGCGTCGGCAGGCCCTGGCGTGTCAGCACCATGCCCGACGGTCCGGTCGTCCGCTCCAGCGCCAAGGCCCAGCATTCGGCGGTCTCGACCGGGTCGCACGGCCGGAACACGGCGAAATTCGGGATCGCGCGGATGCCGGCCAAGGTTTCGACCGGCTGATGGGTAGGACCGTCCTCGCCCAGGCCGATCGAGTCGTGCGTCAGCACGTAGACGACGCGCTGTTCCATCAGGGCCGACAGGCGCATCGCCGCCTTCATGTAATCGACGAAGACCAGGAACGTGCCGGCATACGGGATCAGGCCGCCGTGCAGCGCCATGCCGTTCATGATCGCGCCCATGGCGTGTTCGCGCACGCCGTAATGGATGTAGCGTCCGGAAAAATCCTTCGGCGTGACGGGCAGCGTCGCCTTGGTCTGGGTATTGACCGATCCCGTCAAGTCGGCCGAGCCGCCGATCAGTTCGGGGATCGCCTGGGTCAGGACTTCCAGCGCCGCGCCCGATGCCTGGCGTGTGGCGAGCTTCGGCTTTTCCGCGGACATCTTCGCTTTGTGGGCGTTTAAGGTCGTTTTCCAACCGTCCGGCAGAGCGCCCGACAGGACGCGGGCGAATTCCCGCTGCTTGTCCTTCGGCAGCTTACCAAGTTTCGCCGCCCAGGCCTTGCGCTTGGCGGCGCCGGCCGCGCCGGCCTTGCGCCAGGACGCAAGCGCCTTTTCCGGGACCTCGAACGGACCCCAGGTCCAGCCCAGCTTTTGCCGCATGGCGGCGATCTCGTCGGCGCCCAGGGGCGAGCCGTGGGTCTTGTGCGAGCCCGCCAGCTTCGGCGCGCCGAAGCCGATGGTGGTGCGGCAGCCGATCAGGGAGGGTTTCTTCGATGTCTTGGCCTTCTTGATTGCCGCCGCGATCGCCGCCGGGTCGTGACCGTCGATCGATTGCACGTCCCAGCCGCAGGCCGCGAAGCGCTTCTGCTGGTTATCGGAAACCGCGAGTTCGGTCTTGCCGTCGATGCTGATGCGGTTGTCGTCCCAGAAGACGATCAGCTTGGAAAGGCCCAAATGCCCGGCGAATGAAATCGCTTCGTGGCTGATGCCTTCCATCAGGCAGCCGTCGCCGGCGATGACGTAGGTGCAGTGATCGACCGCCGTCTTACCGTAGCGCGCCGCCATCATCTTTTCCGCCAGCGCCATGCCGACCGCGTTGGTGATGCCTTGGCCCAGGGGGCCGGTCGTGGTTTCGATCCCGGCGGCGTGGCCGTATTCGGGATGACCCGCCGTCTTCGAGCCGAGCTGGCGGAAGTTTCGCACTTCGTCGATCGTCATGTCGGCGTAGCCGGTCAGGTGCAGCAGCGCATACAGCAGCATCGAGCCGTGCCCGGCCGACAGCACGAAACGGTCGCGGTCGGGCCATTTCGGATCGGCTGGATCGTATTTCAGGAACTTAGTGAAAAGCACCGTGGCGACGTCGGCCATGCCCATCGGCATGCCCGGGTGGCCGGAATTCGCCTGCTGCACGGCATCGGCCGCGAGAAAGCGAATCGTGTTGGCCATCAGGTCGTGACGAAGACGCGCGGGGTCGATTTTTTTTCGGGCCGGACGCTTTGCCGCTTTAGCCTTTTTTTTCAATGATTTGGACCGATTCTTAACGGCCATCGCCAGACCCCTTCCCTCGTTCGCCCAGGGCGCCGCCCCCGGCCGGGGTGCCCGTGTGTTTGTGCCGTTTGCGGCCCCCGTTGTCCAGCCCTCACAGGGGCCGCAAACGGGCTGCGTTATGTGCCGATCCGCCGTCTCGAAAGGCGCCGGTCAGTAGCCTTTTCCCCGGTAGACAACCATCGAGGCGCCCTGGGTCTGGCGCAGGTTGTCGTAGCCGATCAGGCGCACGTGGTTGTCGGGGTTCGCCTTGTGGCAGGCTTCGGCTTCGTCCAGGATCGCGTCGACATCCGTCTCGCCGAACATCGGCAGCTTCCACATGTACCAGTAGACCGCCCCGGTGCGCTCGGGCTCGACGTGTTCAACGGCCGGGTTCCAGCCGCGTGCGACGATGTATTCGACCTGGGCGCGGATGCGCTTCTTGTCCATCTTCGGAATGTAGGAGAACGTGCCGAATTTGCGGCTCTGCGGGTCGTCCACGCGCGACGCGTAATCGTGAATCTTTTTCATCGCGCCATCTCCTTCCGGTTTTGCACGGCGACGCTGGCATCCAACTTATCGACCACGTCGAACTCGAACTTAATTTCCTTCCAGGTCTCCATGGCGGCGCCGAGTTCGGGCGAGTGTTTGGCGGCATGGCGCAGCACGTCGCCGCCTTCGCGTTCCAGATCCCTGCCCTGGTTCCGGGCTTCGACGCAGGCTTCGAGCGCGACCCGGTTGGCTGCGGCGCCGGCGGCATTGCCCCAAGGGTGGCCGAGCGTGCCGCCGCCGAACTGGAAGATCGCGTCGTCGCCGAAGATCGTGGTCAGCGCCGGCATGTGCCAGACGTGGATGCCGCCCGAGGCGACCGGGAAAACGCCCGGCATGTGGCCCCAGTCCTGATCGAAGAAGATGCCGCGCGAGCGGTCCTCCTTCACGAACTTGTCGCGCATGATGTCGATCCAGCCGAGCGTCGCCGCGCGGTCGCCTTCCAGCTTGCCGACAACGGTGCCGGAATGCAGGTGATCGCCGCCGGACAGGCGCAGGCACTTGGCGAGAACGCGGAAGTGGATGCCGTGATATGGGTTGCGGTCGATCACCGCGTGCATGGCGCGATGGATGTGCAGCAGCATGCCGTTGTTGCGGCACCAGTTGGCGAGCGAGGTGTTGGCCGAAAAACCTGCCGTCAGGTAGTCGTGCATGATGAACGGCATACGGAGCGACTTGGCGTGTTCGGCGCGCTTGTACATCTCCTCGACCGTCGGTGCGGTGACGTTCAGGTAGTGACCCTTCTTTTCGCCGGTTTCTTTTTCGGCTTGGTAAATCGCCTCGGCAACGAAATCGAACCGCTGGCGCCAACGCATGAACGGCTGCGAGTTGACGTTCTCGTCGTCCTTGGTGAAGTCCAAGCCGCCGCGCAGGCACTCGTAGACGGCGCGGCCGTAATTCTTCGCCGAAAGGCCCAGCTTCGGCTTGATGGTGCAGCCGAGCAGCGGCCGGCCGTACTTGTTCAAAATGTCGCGTTCGACCTGAATGCCGTGCGGTGGCCCGCCGCAGGTGGTGACATAGGCGATCGGGAAACGGATGTCTTCCAGGCGTAGGCTGCGGATCGCCTTGAATCCGAACACGTTGCCGACCAGCGAGGTCAGCACGTTGACGATCGAGCCCTCCTCGAACAGATCCAACGGATAGGCGACGAAGGCGTAATAGGCGGTGTCGTCGCCGGGCACGGGCTCGACCCGATAGGCGCGGCCCTTGTAGTAGTCCATGTCGGTCAGAAGGTCGGTCCAGACGGTTGTCCAGGTGCCGGTCGAGGACTCGGCGCAGATCGCCGCCGCGGCCTCTTCGGGGGCGACGCCGACCTGCGGCACGAACTTGAAGCAAGCAAGGATATCGGTGTCCTTCGGCGTATGCGTCGGGTGCCAGTAGGATTCCCGGTATTCCTTGACTCCGGCGGTGTACGATTTTGCCATCGGTGGGTTCCTTTTCCGGGTGGGGGCCCTGAGGGTTCTTTGCGTGGCGTTCAAACGGCATGGTGGCCGAGCGCGGCCTTGACCATGTGATAGGTGATGAGAAGCTGCGACAGCGCGAGCGGGTGGCTCATCGCCTGCTTGTTCTTGGCGTCGGTGTAACTGCCGACGTTCTCGCGCAGATGCCTAGCCTCGGGGATCAGGCCCCACAGCAAATCTTCCATGCTGCGCGCCCGCTTGTCGTCGATGTCGCCGGCGATTTCCAGCACGTCGACCGGCTTGCCGTCGATGTCGCGCGCCAGTTCCATGCGAAATCCCTTCTTGCTGCCCATCTCGAGGATCGGCGAGAGATCGGGATGCGGCAGCGTCGGGCGCAGCGTGTGGCGCGCGTTGAGGTGAGATCCGCTTTCTTCCGCGCGTCCTTCCGGCCGGTAGAAACTGACCACCATGTCGGCGAAGGTTCGTTGCGGCTGGATGAAATTAACGCTGTCGAATTTGCGCTTTTCGAGCGAGTGCAGCACCTGGTCGACGGTATAGCCGCGCTTCGTCGTGTCGCGCTGGATCTTCCAGGTACGGCGCAGGTCTTCCGTCGGCTCCAGGTAAACCTTGACGTCGTAGTTGGCGCGCATGGCGCGGGTCGAATAGCCGAGCAGCCCTTCGAGGATGATGTACGGCTTGGGTTCGATGTAGGCCGGCGAGTCCAACGTGCCGCCGTCGTGGTTGTAGACGGGCTTCAGGATCGGCCGCCAGTCGCGCAGCAATTGGATGTGCTGTTCCAGGATGTCGATGTAGTTGCCGCGCGGATCGAGCGCCGAAATGCCGTTCTTCGCCCGCTCCTCGCGCGAAAATCGGTGATAGTCGTCGGTGCAGATGGTCGCGACCCGTTCGGGCCCCAGGATCTGCGCGATGCCCGAGGTCAGGGTCGTCTTGCCCGCGGCCGAGTCGCCGACGATGCCGAGGATGACCGGATGGTCGACGCGATTGAGATTAGGCATCGGTCCCGCTCTCCTCGTTCGCGCGCGCCAGCGGATGGAACGTGGTCAGCAGTTGACGCTCGCGGGTCAGGCCGGAGACCAGGAGCGTCTGGGTTTTCTCGGCGCCCTGGCGGCGTTCCACGCCTTCGAACAGCAGGCCCGTGGTGATGCCGGTTGCCGAGAAGTAGACGTCGTCCGACGCCACCAGATCGTCGAGCGAAAGCCATCGTTCGGTATCGATGCCGGCGGTTTTGACCTTTTGGATTTCGCTCGGCAGTTGCGGGTCGATCCGGGCCCAGAATTCGCCGCCCAAGGCGCGGATCGCGCAGGCCGACAGAATGCCTTCCGGCGTACCGCCGGTGCCGATCAGCGCATCGATTCCGGAATCGGGGATCGACGCCATCACCGCGCCGGCAATGTCGCCCGCGGGATAAAGCGCGACCCGCGCGCCGACCGAATGGATTTTATCCACCAACTCGTTGTGGCGCGGCTTTTCCAGCACGAACACGGTCAGGTCCGAAACGGACTTCCCGAGCGCGCCGGCCAGCGCATGCAGTTTGCCTTCGACCGGGGCCTTGGGGTCGATCTTGCCCCTGGCCTTCGGCGGCGCCGCGAATTTTTCCATGTAGAACGCCGGGCCGGGCCGATAGAGCGTTCCTGCGGGCGCCATCGCGATCACCGCCATGGCGTTGGTTTGCCCTTTGGCCAGATAGCTGGTGCCCTCGACCGGATCGATGGCGACATCGAAGGCGACGGGACCTTTGACGTTGCCGACCCGCGCGCCGACGCCGAGGCTGCTCGCGGCCTCGCCGGCAAGATCGCCGATCACGATTTCGCCCGCCATCGGCAGGGCATCGAAGGCATTACGCATGGCGGCGACGGCGGCGCGGTCGGAACGGCTCTTTTCGCCGCGGCCGATCCATTCGTAAGTGGCGCGCGCGGCCGCCTCCGTCGCCTGGCGGAGCGCGTAAATCAAAAGCGAGGGCATATCGATGCAGTCGGCCATGGACGTCCTCCCAACGTCGGATCGGGAGACTATCCTAGCCCAAAAGCCGCGGGAAACACCCGCCGGGGCTGGGGGTTGGGTATTTGTAGGTGGGTAAAACCAACCCGATTGGGCGGTGTGCGTAGGAATTGTCGCTTAATTAGAAAGTCCGAAATATTTCTTTATTTCAATAAACTATGGGCGGCTGTCTTGGCGCAGATAGCAGGCGACGGCCTGGGCGCGATTGTGCACCCCCAGTTTGTCGTAAAGGTTCTTCAGGTGAAATTTCACCGTGTTTAACGACACACCCATGGTCTTCGCGATTTGCGCGTTGGTCATGCCGTCGGCCAAGGCGGCGAACAGATCGCGCTCGCGCGCCGTCAGGGTGGCGAACGGATCGGATTCTGGCCGGCTCATGTCCATGAACGGAAACACCATGCGCCCTTCGGCGACGGCGACGACGGTCGACAGCAACGTTTCCGGCTTTTCGCGCTTGGAACAGAATCCGGCGCCGCCGAGCAGCATGACCTTGCGCGGCAGTTCCGGCGCCGGCGTTCCGGTATAGATGACGATGCGCGGCGCGTCCGCCTTTCCGGATAGCGCGCGCAACACGGCCGCGCCGTCCTGGTAGGGCATTTCCCATCCGATCACGCCGACGTCGAACGACACCCGCTCGACCGCTTCCATGAACCGCTCACCGTCCGTCGCCGAGGCGACCAGATTGAAGCGGTCGTCGGTGCGAAACATGTTGGTAAGCGCGTTGAGGATCAGCGGGCTTTTATCCGCGATCACCACGTCGATAGGTTCGTTCCGATCGTTGCTCATATACCCCGCCTAAATGGGTAGGTTTTGCATTGAGATACCGGTAAACCGCGGTCATGGGAAGCGGTTTTTTCGGTGGCGGCGGGGACCGGCACGGATGGCCCTAGTTCGCGGCGAACATATCGTCCAGATGTCGGTTGCCCCAATCGATCGCGGCGCGCCCGAGCGCGGCGGACCGTGTGTTGTCGGACGCGGCCTCGGCGAAATCGAACTGACCCGTGGCCGTGTCGAAACGGTAGGTCGAGCGGTTGACGACGGCTTCCACGGGCGCGTCGTTCACGACCGAATAGCAGATCGACACCGGACTTTGCCACGGCACCGTCTTTCCGTGCAGCATGGCGGCGACGCGTTTGGCGAGATGCAGCGCCTCGGTGCGCGCGACTTCGCCGCCCTTGGCGAACGGCATCGGCCGGGCATCGCCGGCGACGAAGACGCGCTCGTCGCCGACAACGGCATTCGTCAGCGGATCGATGCGGGCTTCCTTCTGCGCGCTCTTCGGGTCGACGAGGCCGAGCGTTTCCAGCAGCACGGCACCGCGCACGCGCGGATAGAACGCCGCATCATCGAAGGCGATGTCGTCGAATGCGGTCTTGATTCGCCGGGTTTCCGGATCGACGCCGTTGATTTCCGTCGACGGCATGTATTCCAGATGATCTGCGTACAGGTCCTTGAATGCGGTCAGGAACCCATCAACGTTGACCGTCGGTGCGGCGCGCGGGTCCATGAGTACGACCTTGCCCTTGATCTTCGCTTTCTTGAATTTTGCCGCGATTAGGCAGGCGCGTTCGTAGACCGAAGCCGTGCAGCGGTAGATCCCGGGCGGTGCGTTGAGCGCGAAGATGCCGCCTTTGAACGCGGCGATCTTGCGCCCGAGGCTGAGATGTTCGGAACCGAAGCGGAAGCCGGCCGGATACCGGGCCGCCATCGTCGCCTGGGCCGTTGGGTCGGTCACGCCCATGGCGGCATAGTCGTAGTCGATGCCGGGCGCGAGCACGAGCGCATCGTAACCGATCCATCCCCGCTCCGTATGGGCGCGTCGCCTTTCCCGGTCGAGATCGACCAAGGTTGCGTTGAAATAAAGATAGCCGCCGGCGACGGCGGCATCGAGATAGCTTCGCACCAGCGTTTCGAGCGTCACCAGATCGGCCAGCCATAGATTCGACAGCGGGCAGGAAAAAAACGTCGCGCGCGGTTCGATCAACACCACGTCGAGCCGGGCGTCTTGTCGTTTCAGCGCCTTCGCGACCGACAAGCCGGACCAGCCGCCGCCCACGACGACGATGCGCGGTCCCGTCGGTTTCGGCAGGTCGGCCGGTCGTGTCGCGGGTCCCGTGGCGAATGCCGCGACGGGCGCGCCGACGGCGCCGGTTGCGCCGCCCGCCAGCGCCAATTTCCAGAAATCGCGACGTGTCACCGCCATGCGTCATAACCCTTTGATCGAGTTGACTGGTTTTGCATTTGCCCCGGCCGCCGTGTTGAACATTACAAAATTGTAATTTTATCTGATTGAATTTAAAAGAAAATATCTTCTGGGTGAATATTAGCAGTGATAAATTCAAGCCGATTTTAGCACCCGCAGTCGGGGGAAACAGGGAGAGGCGAATGACGAAGTTAAAAATGAAGGCTTGGTGTGCGGCTACAGCCGTCGTGGCTGCGATCGCGGCGGCACCGACCGCGGTCCAGGCCGATGTGGGCTTTAATGCCGCGTTGGCGGCAGCGAATTGCGTCAACTGCCACGGTCAGGGCGGCGCCAGCACCAGCAAGATTCCGAAACTGACGGAAATGACCCCAAAGGGCATGGCGGAATCGCTGAAGGCCTTCCGCGACGGTACCAAGGCGGGCACCATCATGAACCGCATTTCCAAGGGATATAACGACGCGCAAATCGACGCCATTACCGCGCAAGTCGCGAAAAAGCGCTGACCGGAGGCCATCATGAAAAACAGCACACGCAGAGACTTCCTCCGCTATGCCGGCGCCGCGGGCGCGGCATCGGCTTTCGCCTTCACCGGGTTCGTTCCGCCCGCCTTCGCCGCCAACGCCAAGGTCGTCGTCATCGGCGGCGGCTTCGGCGGCACTGCCGCGGCGCGCTACGTCAAGGCCTGGGCGCCGAAGGCCGAGGTCATCCTGGTCGAACCGTCGAAGACCTACATCACCTGCCCCTTCAGCAACTACGTGCTGGGCGGCTTCAACACCATGGACAAGATCACGCACACTTACGACGGCGTGCTCAAGGCCGGCGTCAAGATCGTCGAAGGAATGGCGACCGGCGTCGATCCGGTGAAGCGGACCGTGTCCACCAGCACGGGCCTCACCCTTCCCTACGATCGCCTGATCGTATCGCCGGGCATCGATTTCCGTTTCGACGCCGTGCCGGGCTACAGCGAAGCGGCCGCCGAAAAAGTCCCGCACGCGTGGAAGGCCGGCCCGCAAACGGTTCTGCTGCGCAAGCAGTTGGAAGCCATGCCGGACGGCGGCACCGTGGTCATCGCGCCGCCGGGCAATCCGTTCCGCTGCCCGCCGGGTCCCTACGAACGCGCCAGCGCCATCGCCTGGTACCTGAAGAACAACAAGCCGAAGTCGAAGCTGATCGTCGTCGATGGCAAGGATGCGTTCTCCAAGCAAGGCCTGTTCCTGGAAGGCTGGAAACAGCACTACAACGACATCATCGAATGGGTGCCGTTCAAGAAGGCGGGCAAGCTGGTCGAAATCGACGCCAACACCCGTACCTTGAAAACCGATTTCGAATCCTTCAAGGCCGACGTGCTCAATTTCATCCCGCCGCAGAAAGCGGGTACCATCGCCGCTTCGATCGGCTTGACGGACAAGTCCGGTTGGTGCCCGGTCGATTTCACGAGCATGGAATCGAAGCAGGTGCCGAACGTGCACGTCATCGGCGACGCGTCGATCGCGCCGGCGATGCCGAAGTCGGGCAATTCCGCCAACACCCAGGGCAAGATGTGCGCCGCCGCCGTCGTCGCGTTGCTGGCCGGCAAGAAGCCGACGCCGCAATCGACCTCGAACACCTGCTACAGCCTGATCACGCCCGACCACGGCATTTCCGTGACGGACGTGTATTGGGCCGGCGAGAAGGGCTTCACGCCGGTCAAAGGCTCGGGCGGCGTCAGCCCGATCGGCCGCGACGCGGACTTCCGCAAGCTCGAGGCCGACTACGCGCGCGGTTGGTACGCCGGCATCGTCAAGGACACGTGGGGCTGATACTACCCCCCGGGTAACGATCCAACCGGCAAGGGCGGAGGACGAAATCCTCCGCCCTTTTCTTTTACCTTTTGGTTTTTCGGACAGTGGAGTTGGGGCGAACGATGGGGCTCGAACCCACGACCTTCCGGACCACAACCGGACGCTCTAACCAACTGAGCTACGCTCGCCATAGACCCCGCGCCGGGCGGGACCTGCCCCTGGGAAGGGCGGCCTTGGTGTAGACCCTGCCTCGGGCCCCGTCAAGCCGCGCCGCCCGGTTTTCCGCCCCTTTTAGGCGCTGGCGGCGGGCCTTCGTTGGCGCTATATGGGCGGACCGCAATGCCTGTCCCGGCAACGGGGTCGGCGAAGTTTATTTGGGAGGGAGAACCCCGTGAATCAGATGTCGGCAGCGGCCGGCTTGAAGCAGGCCGCGGCGATGGGCCGGCTCGGCACCGAATCCGCCTTCGAGGTCCTGGCCCGCGCGCAAGGCCTCGCCCGCCAAGGCAAGGACATCATCAACCTCGGCATCGGCCAGCCCGATTTCCAGACCCCGCCGCATGTCGTCGAGGCCGCCATCAAGGCGCTACGCGACGGCCATCACGGCTACACGCCTGCGAACGGCATTCCGGCGCTGCGCGAAGCGGTGGCGGCCGACATCGAGAAACGCCTGGGCGTGGCCGTCGATCCCGACACCGTCGTCGTCGTACCCGGCGGCAAGGTGACGATGTTCTTCGCCATCCTGATGTTCGGCGAACCCGGCGCGGAAATTATCTATCCCAACCCCGGATTCCCGATCTACGAATCCGTCATCGCCTTCACCGGCGCCAAGCCGGTGCCGATGCCACTGCACGAAAAAAGCGGCTTTTCCTTCAGCGCCGACGAAGTGCTGTCGCTGATTACGCCCAACACCCGGCTGCTGATCCTGAACAGCCCGGCCAACCCGACCGGCGGCGTCGCGCCGAAAGCGGAAATGGACCGGCTGGCGGCGGGGCTGGAAAAGCATCCCCACGTCGCGATCATGAGCGACGAAATTTATGGTCGCATTCTCTACGACGGCCATGCGCACGTCAGCATGTTGTCATACCCCAATCTGCGGGATCGCGTGATCCTGCTCGACGGCTGGTCGAAGACCTACGCGATGACCGGCTGGCGGCTCGGATTCGGCGTCTGGCCGAAAAGCCTGGCCGACGCCGCGACGCGACTGGCGATCAACAGCAATTCGTGCGTCAACGCCTCGGCGCAGTACGCCGGCATCGCCGCGCTGACCGGGCCGCAGGACGCGGTCGACGGCATGGTCAAGGCATTCGCCGCGCGCCGGCGTTTGATCGTCGATGGATTGAACGCCCTGCCGGGCGTGCGCTGCGTCGAACCGGGCGGCGCCTTCTATGCGTTCCCGAACATTTCCGGCACCGGCATCGACGCGCGCACGCTGCAGGACAGATTGCTGGAAGAAGTCGGCGTCGCGACCATCGCCGGCACCGCGTTCGGCCGTTACGGCGAAGGCTTCCTGCGCTTCTCCTACGCCAATTCCAGCGAGAACATCGAAAAGGCGCTGGCGCGGATCGACAAGTTCCTGAAGGGTTAGACCTTCACGCGCCCAGCTGGTCGGCGACCTCGCCCAGGTCCTTCGCCGCGATCGTCCAATCGCCCTCGGGCGCCTGATCCTTCGTCTGGTCGGGGCTGAATTCCTTGCGCGGAATGAACGCGGTTTTCATGCCGTGCGACGCGGCGGCCGCGAGATCGTAATTGTGGCAGGCGACCATCATCGCCTCTTCCGGTGCCACGCCCAGCAATCCGAGCGCGCCCCGGTAGGTTTCCGGCGCCGGCTTGTAGCGCTTGAAGACCTCGGCCGTGAACACGCAATCCCACGGCAGGCCGGCATGCTTCGCCATCGCCACGGCCCAGGCGAAATCGTTGTTGGTCAGGGTCGACAGGACGAACTTCTTTTTCAGCCGATGCAATGCCGGCAGCGAGTCCGGCCACACGTTCGGCCGGCACCAGGCCTTGTTAAATCGGTCGCGTTCTCCCGCGCTCATGCCGCCGAGATCGAGTTCGTCCAGCACCTCGTCCAGGCGCTTGCGATAGATTTCGCTGACGTTGATCCAGGGGATCGATCCGGCGTTGACGCGATTCATGGTTTCGCGGCGCACGCTTTCCCATCGATCGAGAAACGTCGGCCCATCGATCGCCCATCCCTTCTCCGCGGCCAACGAGCGATATTCGGCGAGGATCGCGCTCCGCCAATCGACGACGGTGCCGAACACGTCGAACACCAGGACTTTGATCGCGCGGTCGGCCATGTCGGTTCTTCTCCCGTGTCGTGATTTTTACCCGCGCTGGATGTCGCGCGAGCGCATTCTTCCAAATGTTTGAATATTGAGCAAATGCCTAAAAATTCGCCATAAATTGCACTTTTGCGGCGCGAACGCGGGCCAAATAACCCCTGCAGGAGAGCGAATTTCCTGCTTAAATCAGGGCGTTCCGAACTGGCACGAACCGTGCGTAATAGCCAACGATTTACCCGCCGGCCGGCAGGGTTGGGAACGGGGCCGCGCCGCGGGCCAGCCGATTTGGGAGACCGATAGTCCGATGAAAAAAATCGAAGCCATCATCAAGCCCTTCAAGCTCGACGAAGTAAAGGAAGCCC